>NZ_AUAR01000013.1 GCF_000428825.1 Desulfomicrobium escambiense DSM 10707
TCATTGCCCACAAGGCCCTCAAGGACCGTTTGGTCGTACACGGAATGCGTGATCTATGATTCCGCCTATTCCTGCATTTCAAGTCTGAACGAACGGAGGCGCATTATGACCAAGTTCAAATGGGTATTGCTGGCCGCGTTTCTCGTCTTCCTTGCCTTCGTGTTCGACACGCAGCTCATTGTCCTGCGCGACGAGGGGATGTTCAACCTGCGCTATGAGGTGCCCAAGGAAATGGAAGGCAAGATGTTCACGTCCGCATACTGGACCAGCGACTCCTTCATGTGTCGGCAGCTCAGTTTCGGGTCAGGAAAATTCGGGCCCCATAGATATGGGGCATCCGCTCGTAATGTGGAAGAAAAGCCGGGAATATGGGTTTCTCACATTCCCACCAGGATATGGCACCCGTTCTGTCAGTGGGAACTCGACCTCATGACCATTGGCGTACACTCCAATGCAGAGAAAACTAGCTATCATCAATTGGCTTATGCCTTCCTTTACGAACCCAGAGACCCGAAGCCTGACGATGAAGTCAAGCAAGGAGATCCACGGACTCGAAACAACGAGTCGATTCTGGTTTGCGACGTATCGGAACATAACATAATAAGAATATACGATAATGGTAATTATACCAATAAATTTTATTCATACAATTGCAAAAATCCAACTGCACGTGGAGCGAATAAATCTTCAGGAACACCATATGTTGGATTTACACACAAGGATTCAGGAAAAATTAAAATAAATTATTCTAATAATAAACTACAATATTTTAGAAAAAATTACTTTGACGAAAAAGTGAACAAAAAAAAATCATATGAAAAAGAAATTAAATATTTAAATAGCATAATTGATAGCATGCACACAACAATAGGCTTCGAAAAATATTGGTCAGTAAACACTGAGAGTGGACAATACAAAATTCGAATAGGCATCCCAGGAAATAAACCTGAATCTGAAATTTCAATCCAACTGACTCAAGAACAGCTTGCGCTCCTGGCATCGGAAGATGTGTGGGAGTTGCCGGATTTCATTCATCAGTGACAGAAGAAGGAGAACGCATCATGCAGTTGAGCCCCATTCAATGCTTTCAAAAACGCTGTCTGCGTCTCAAGATCGTCGATTTTGAAAACACGCCCATCACCGGCCTTGTTCATCCCGACAGCGGCGAAGAAGTCGGGAATCTGCTGATCAAGGCTTACGACGCGGGAGGCATGCTGTTGAGTGAGCACGTGTACGCCAAAGGCAAACCGATACTCGACCTGTGCCATGTGGGCCGCGGCTGGATGTACCTGGAATTCAATCCCCTGCCTCGTACCAAGCCGCAAGGCTACCCGGACGACGAGGAATGGGATCAATTGACCCTGGCGGCGGACATCATCGCCCACAAGGCCCTCAAATCGTCTTCCCGTAATGGAGTGCGACCGAACCGTCAGGTTCTGAGCGAAGAGCACCGCATCGGATGGTCGTATCATCGCGTGGCTCACGGAACCCTTAACCTGCCGCGACGACTGGAACACATCGACGACAGGTTGGAGGAGACCCGGCCCAAGCAGCGTTGCGCCCTGCGCTTCATGATGACCGAAAACGAACGCCGCTGTCCGTCATGCCACAACCTGCAAACCGGGTACCTGCTGGAACTCGCGCCCCTCTTCTGCTGGATTCCCGCACTGGTCACGTCCAAACTCGGCGCCCCGGACGACTGGGACAGCATCACCGCGAACAATCTGGCAGTCTTTTCCACCCTGGCCTATGCGGATCCAGACACCAGAAACAAAGGCACCCGGCCCGAAGACAACACGAAAGCACCATACGACAAGACAATCCTCCATACTCTCGACAATCTCCGCACTCAGCGTGCCAGGCCATACCAAGTCGGCGGCGAGTGGGTGGATATGGTTCTCCACGAGATGCCCTATGACTGGAATTACCACGACATGAGATTTTTTCGCATTGCGAACAAATCGAAAAATCCCACGGATACCCAGGCCTTCATGGCCACCAACAGGAACACCATCATCATTTCCGTTCGAGGAACAGAAGGCCCGTTCAGTCAAGACCTCATCCAAGATGTTAAGATCTCAATGAAATCTTGCCCGGAACCACTCGCGCAGATTGGCTCTGCGCATACGGGTTTTTTGCAAGCCTTCGAGTATTTATGGGAATTTGTACATAGTTATTGCGAAAATCACAGCAAAGCGCCTGATGGCACGCTCAAACGCATCTTTGTGACCGGCCACAGCCTGGGAGGGGCGGTGGCTTCGCTCCTGGCATGCGCGATCTCCTCGGATTTTTCCAACCCCGTCACCCTCTACACCTACGCCGCCCCCCGAATCGGCGACACCGTGTTTGCCCGCTACTGGAATTTTCAGGTGCCGCACATGCGCCATGTCTATCGCAACGACATCATTCCCGCCGCTCCGCCGGCATTTCTGGGTTACCGGCACTTCGGGCACCTGCGGCAAATGAGCCTCGTGAAAGCCAAAGGGACTGTTCTGCCCTGGATCGGGGACTATGGGCTGCACCAGATGGAGAGTGCCATCACTCGGCAGCGTCGCTACACGGGAGACAACGCCCCCTGGGGGCCTGCGGAGATGACCGGATACGAGCAGACGGAAAAGGGATTTTTCGAATTTTTCGAGAGAAAACTTCGGGGAGGCTTCAGACACGTCAACAGCGCCGTCGATCTGGCCGGGGTCATGTTTCATTTCATGGCCAGCAATTACATCACGTTTCTGCAGAATGAACTGCGGCAGCGTTACGAATACGCCAGCAGGGGAGGGGCCATGCTCTCGCGGCACATCACCCCTCGCCACTTGGACCCGGATGACGACTACGATCAGGAACTGCTCGCCTACATGCAGCCCGTCTCACTGGCCGAACTGCTGGACAGGCATGTCTCGGAGCTTGTCTCGCGGTCTGCGGTGGAGGAGGAAGTCAAGCGATTCTGCCGCGACACGGGACGCCTCGCCGACATGGCCCGCCAGGAGTATCTCCAGACCCGGCAGGAAAAAGCCACTCGTGCGTCATGTCATCTAGGCCCTGAACTCGACCTGCTGTCACCATCGCAAACGCGGGAAGGAAGCCCCTTGGCCGCTCATCAGTCCTCGTACGAGACGGAAAGAATGGCTACAATGAAAAAGGCCGGGGAAACCCTGCGGCAGTACATCCTCGTGCCGCCAAAAATTGAAGGCCGGCCGCTCATGTAAATGCACGCATGAAATCACGCTGAGCACGAATTGTGGCGAAAACGGACCATTCAGACTCCGGGACGCACAAATTTCAAAACAAAGAGCGTTTGGATGATCCCGTTTCGTCCGAAAACGTCGCGGACCGCACGGCACCGTGTGTTCGGCGGATTCCCGTGACGTGAACGGAGCGGAAACTTCTGTCGTTCTCCACGTGCCGAGACGCGATGAATCGCGTTTGGAGAGCCTTTGCCTTAGGACTTCCGCTTCCCGCGCTCCGGCCCGAATTGTCTGCGCGGCATGCGTGGCCTATCCCTTCTGCGTCAGCAGCACCGAAGCAAGCACCACCCCGGCCGCGGCCAGTTGGATCAAGCTCATAGTTTCTCCCAGGAAAAGGAAGCCGCAGGTCACGGCCACCACGGGTATGAGGTTGATATGGGCCGAGGCCGTGCCGGCCGGCATGCGGGTGATGGCCCAGTTGTAGAGGGAGAAGGCGCCGAGGGTCACGCCTGCACCGAGGAAGAGCAGGATGAGGATGAGCCGGGTGTCGAAGGTTCCGGCCGGAACGTCGAGCAGGCGCAGGGCCCCGGGGGAGAAGAAGAGGCAGCCGGTGACCACCTGCATGACGGTCAGGGTCCAGGCGCCGTAGCGACGGCCCAGGAAGCGGATGAGGATCATGTTCGCCGCGGCGCAGACCATGGCCCCCAGCTCCAGACCGTTGCCCAGAAGCGGCGAGGGCGCCGTTTCCGTCGCCTCGCCCGAGAGGCTCAGCACAGCCACGCCCGCCAAGGACAGGAGCAGGGCGAACACCGTGCGTCCGTTCAGGGGCTCGCGCAGGGTCATCCATGCTCCCACGCCGACCAGCAGCGGCACAGAAGCCGAGATGACGCCGGCCTGGGCCGAGGTGGTCAGCCCCAGGGCGGCAGATTCGAACCAAAAGTACAGGCACGGCTGCAGAATGACGGCCGGTATCAGCAGTTTCCAGTCGCCGCGCCGGTACATGGACAGGTCGATGCTGCGGTACATGGGCAGGATGCAGGCCAGGGCCACGATCATGCGCAGCCACATGACGCTCCATGGGTGCAGGTCTGCCAGGGCGGCGCGCATGGCCGAGAAGGATGCGCCCCAGAGCAGGACGGCGCCCAGCACGGCCAGGCGCGGGGCCAGACCGATGGAAAGGGTTTCGATGACGTCAGGTGCGGCGACGGATTCGGATTTCATGGCATGTCTCCCGTATCAGAGTGAAGTCGAGGGGGTATGGGCGATGCGTGCGGCGTAGTGCCCAGGCGTGACCCCGGTGTAGAACTTGAACGTGTTGGTGAGGTGGGGTTGGTCCGCAAAACCCGCCAGCTGCGCCACCTCGGACAGCGGCGTGCCGCGTCGGACCAGGCTTCTGGCCAGTTCAACCCGGCGCTGGGTGCGGAAGACGTGGGGCGGCACGCCCGTCTGGCGCTTGAAGGCGCGCAGGAAATGGTACTGGCTGACCCCCAGGGCGGACGCCATGTCCCGGATGGTGACCTTGCGGTCCAGGTCCGCGGCCAGCAGTTCCCTGGCCCGGCGGACAAAGGTCCGATCATGGACATCGCTATCCCTCGGCACCCCGCCGTGGGCCCGCAGCACGTTCCCGAGGGTCCGCACCAGGGCCGACTCGGTCTGCAGATCGTCCTCGCTGCCGAGGCTCGTCACGAGCTGTTGCAGGGATTCGCACACGTCCGGCCGGTCGCTGATCAGGGCCGTGAACTCCGGAGCCGCCTGGGACCTTCGGCTTACATCCTCGGCCAGGCTCCGGACCAGATCGAGGCCCAGATAGAACATGGTGTAGGAAAACACGCCGTCACGGGCCGGACCGCCGGCATGGACCTGGCCGGGGTTGATCAGGCAGGCCTGGCCCTGCCGCACGGTGGCGTCGTCCCTGCCCGGACCCAGGCATTGGCACGCCCCGCGGTGCATCAGTCCCACGGAGTAGAGGTCGTCGTGAAAATGCCGCGGGAAGACGTGCGTGCTGAACGACGCCCGGCAGATCTCGATGCCGGGCATGCTGGCGATGAATTCGAAAGAGGGGGCGTCCATGGCCGGGATCAATAGACCATGGAGGGGCGGGCCGTCTTGGAAAAAATTGCGTTGCGGTGCCGCAGACTCAAAGTCGGGACAAATTGAGTCGAAACGCGTGCAGAAAGTCGCCGGGGCAAAGTACGGGCAGATCTCCGCATACCTTTGCCGGGAAGTGGGCCAATTTTTCGGTTATGAGGCCGCCCAAACACGGCGGAATCAATAAGGACACAACCAACATTTTCGACATGAAGTCTGCGTATCCTCCGGGAAGATTGGCGGGCATGGCTCGCGAAGTTCCGGTTAATGACTTGACTAGGTTTAGTCGATTTAATATTTGAGCAATCTTTCAAATGTTGAATGTCATTTCTGTGAGGCAAGCATGGATGAGATCTGTGAAGTCCGTTGCATCCACCCGGCCAATGTTGCCCGGGCCAATCTGGGGCGGACGGAGGCGCGGGAGCTGGAGGAGGCTGCGGCGCTGCTGGGGGCCATGGCCGACCCGACCAGGGTCAAGATCCTAGACGCCCTGCGCATGGGGGAGCTGTGCGTGTGCGACCTGGCGGCCGTGCTGCAGATGACCGTCTCCGCCGTCTCGCATCAGCTTCGGCTGCTGAAGGCCGCACGACTGGTGCGGGGCAGGAAGGACGGCAAGGTGGTCTTCTACACGCTGGACGACGAGCACGTGGAGAGGATTCTCGACACGGCCCTGGAACATTGCCGGGAAAGGGGGGCACAATGAGCGGGTTTCTCAAGGTCTGCTGGGACATCCTCGTCGACTCGTCGGTCTGGATGCTTTTCGGCTTTTTCATGGCCGGACTGCTGCGGGCATTCGTGCCGGCGGACATCGTGGCCCGACACCTCGGCCGCGGCCGCTCCGGCAACGTTTTCAAGGCGGCTCTCTTCGGCGTGCCCCTGCCGCTGTGCAGCTGCGGCGTCATTCCGGCCGCGGCCGGCCTGCGACGGATGGGCGCCAGCAAGGGCGCGACAGCCTCCTTCCTCATCTCCACGCCCGAGACCGGCGTCGACTCCATGTCCGTGAGCTGGGCGCTGCTGGACCCGCTCATGACCGTCCTACGGCCCCTTTCGGCCTTCGTCACGGCCATGGCCGCAGGCCTTTTCATCGACGCCGCGGACAAGGGGGACGAACCGGGCAAAGCCCCGGCCGAGAGCGATCTGCCCCAGGCTCCGGCCTGTTCCTCCGGGTGCTGCTCCTGCTCGGGCGCGACGAAGCCCACGCCGGCGGGGATTGTCGTGCCCTCGGGGGCTCCGGGGCCCGAACCGGGCGATCCTTTTGCCGCGCCCGGAAACGGGGGGGCGAAGCATGTCGCGACCGTGTCCAGTTGGAGGCGTTTCCTGGATGGACAACGCTTCGCCTTTGACGACCTCATGGGCGACATCGCCCCGTGGTTCGGCCTGGGCATCGTCCTGGCAGGGCTCATCACCCTCTACCTGCCCGAGAACCTGGGAGCCATGCTGCCTGGGGGCGGGGCCATGCTGGCCATGCTCCTCATTTCCATGCCGATGTACGTCTGCGCAACTGCCAGCACCCCCATCGCCGCGGCCCTGGCCCTCAAGGGCTTCTCACCCGGGGCGCTTCTCGTCTTCCTCCTGGCCGGGCCTGCCACCAACGCGGCCACGGTCCTCATGGTCGGCAAGCTTCTGGGGCGCAGGTCCGCTGTCATCTACGTCACGACCATCGCCGTCGTGACCATGGCCTGCGCCGTGGCCGCCGACGCCGTGTACGCGGCGCTGGGTTTTCACATCCACTCCTGGCTCGGGGGATCCGGAGCGGAGGAGGGCGGTCCCCTCTCCGTTGCCGCCGCCCTGCTCATGCTTGCGATCCTCGTCCGTGCGGTGGCGCGTTTGGCGGTCAGGCGGTTCGGGCCGCGTACGAACTGAGTACCCCGGCACCAACGTTCCCGACCAACCTCCCGCACACGCGGGCGACCATCGATCCGGATGTGGCCATTCGGGTCAGTCGATGCCGAATTTGCACCACATCATGAAAAAATCCCCCGGCCGCATCGCGCAACCGGGGGATTTTTTTGATATGCGTGAAGCTTCGGCTATTTCTGCAGCTCGTCGATGAGCGACAGCCCTTCCTCTTCCAGCTCCACCAGATCGTTGTAGACCTCGCGCTTGCGGATGAGCACGTGCTTGTCGCCCTCGACCATGATCTCCGCGGCCCTGGGGCGGGAGTTGTACTGCGAGGACATGACGAAGCCGTAGGCTCCGGCCGAGAAGGCGGCCAGCAGGTCGCCCTGGGCTACCTTGGGGAAGGTGCGGTTCTTGGCCAGGAAGTCGCCCGATTCGCAGATGGGCCCGACCACGTCGGCCGTCATCTGCTCGCCGTTGCCTTCCTTGACGGGCGCGATGCGGTGGTAGGAGCCGTAGAGCGACGGGCGCACCAGATCGTTCATGGCCGCGTCCACGATGACGAAGGTCTTGTCCTCGTTGGTCTTGGTGTACTGGACTTCGGCCACCAGGATGCCCGTGTTGCCGGCGATGACGCGGCCGGGTTCGAGGATGAGAGTCACGTCCATGCCCTTCAGGGACTCGACCAGGGCCCGGCCCAGATCCTCGGGGTGGGGCGGCTCCTCCTCGTTGTAGGTGATGCCGAGGCCTCCGCCCAGGTCCAGATACTTGATCTTGATGCCCATCTCCAGCAACTGCCCGTGGAAGGCCTTGAGACGGTCCAGGGCTTCCAGGAAGGGGGAGAGTTTGGTCAGCTGGGAGCCGATGTGGCAGTCCATGCCGATGGGGTCGACGTTGGGCAGGCTCTTGGCCAGGGCGTAGGTCTCCAGGGCGTCGGGCCGGGACAGGCCGAACTTGTTTTCCTTGAGGCCCGTGGAGATGTAGGGGTGGGTCTTGGGGTCCACGTCGGGGTTGATGCGCAAGCTGATGCGCGCAACCTTGTCCAGATCGGCGGCGATGGCGTTGATGCGCTCCAGTTCCTGCCGCGACTCGACGTTGAACATGAGGATGTCGGCCAGCAGCGCCTCCTGGATCTCCACGGCCTTCTTGCCCACGCCCGAATAGACGATCTTGTTGCGGGGCACCCCGGCGCGCAGGGCGCGGAAAAGCTCGCCGCCGGACACGATGTCCGTGCCCGCGCCTTCCTTGGCCAGGATCTTCAGCAGGCTCAGGTTGGAGTTGGCCTTGACCGAATAGCACGTCAGGTGGTGGATGCCCTCGAAGGCCGAGTCAAAGGCCTTGAAATGGCGTTTGAGCGTCGTGGCCGAATAGATGTAGAGGGGCGTGCCGTATTCCCGCACCAGATCGGCTACGGGGATGTCTTCGGCATGAAGGTGTCCGTCCTTGTATTGAAAGTAGTGCATGAGGTTTCCTCTCAGGGTCAGGGGGTCGAGGGTTCGAGGGTGATGATCTCCGACAGGGCCGGTTGGATGATGTGGTAGGTGTTGTCCGCCTTCAGGCGGATGCGCAGGGTCTTGCCCGGCAGGGGCTCGCAGATGGTGAAGATGAAGCTGTTCTCCTTGCGGTACAGGCCCGCGCTGTAGGGGAAGAACTTCTGGGTGTAGGACGGCGTGAAGGGGCAGGTGGGGCAGCCTTCCTGCTCGATCTCCACCAGAAAATATTCGAGGTTGGCCAGGCGGCCGCCGAGCTTGGCGTTGATCAGGATGCAGCCCTGGTCGTAGCGCGCCTCCATGTGGTTGATCTGGATCAGCTCTTCGCTGGCCACGGGCTGGGGCCATTCCTTCTTGCCGCAGGCCGCGGCCGACAGGAGGAGGATGCACAGCAGCAGACGTTTCATGAGTTTCCTGCCATAGCCTTCCACTGGTGGAGCAGGGTAAGTGCGTCCAGGGGGGAAAGCTCGTTGACGTTCAGGGACTGAAGGGCCGCGAGCACGGGATGCATGCCTGCCGCCTCCTCCCGGGGTTGGGCCGCCTTGGCCAGACCAGGCAGGCCCACCTGGCGGCTGATGACCTCGCGCCGCTTGGCGCCGCCTGGGGCGTGGCGCTCCAGGGCCGTCAGGATTTCCTTGGCCCGGGCCACCACGGGGGCCGGGACGCCGGCCAGGCGGGCGACCTCGATGCCGTAGCTGCGGTCGGCCGGGCCGGGCACCATGCGACGCAGAAAGACGATGTCGCCCTTCCATTCCTTGATGGCGATATTGTAATTGCGCACGCCGGGCAACCTCTCTTCCAGCACCGTCAGCTCGTGGTAGTGGGTGGCGAAAAGGGTGCGGATGCCGCCCTGGCGCCGGGCCAGTTCCTCGGCCACGGCCCAGGCCAGGGAAAGGCCGTCGAAGGTGCTCGTGCCCCGGCCGATCTCGTCGAGGATGACCAGGGAGCGCTTGCCTGCCTGGCGCAGGATGCGCGCCGTCTCGGTCATCTCGACCATGAAGGTCGACTGGCCCATGGCCAGGTTGTCCGAGGCGCCCACGCGCGAGAAGATGCGGTCGCACAGGCCCAGGCGGGCCGAGGCCGCCGGCACGAAGGAGCCCATCTGCGCCAGGATGCAGATCAGCGCCGCCTGCCGCAGCACCGTGGACTTGCCGGCCATGTTCGGGCCCGTGATGAGGAGCACGCGGCCGTCGTCGCCCATGGTCAGGTCGTTGGGGATGTAGTTCGAGCGGCCCTGCACGGCCTCGACCACGGGGTGTCGTCCGGCCCGGATGGCGATCTCCAGGCCCTCGTGCAGTTCTGGCCTGCGCCATTCCCATTTGCGCGCAGCGTGGGCCAGGCCCTGGGCGAAATCCAGTTCGGCCAGGATGCGGGCCATGGACATGAAGCGGGCGCGGTGCCCGGCTACCTCGTCGCGCAGGGCCAGGAAAAGTTCGTACTCGCGGGCCTTGCGGCGGTCCGAGGCGCTCATGAGCCGGTCTTCCAGGACCTTGAGCTCCTCGGTGATGTAGCGCTCGGCGTTGACCAGGGTCTGGCGGCGGATGAAGTGGGCCGGCGGCTCGGCGGCCCCGGCGGCGCGGCTCAGCTCGAAGTAGTAGCCGAAGACCTTGGTGAAGCCGAGCTTGAGCTTGGGCAGGGCGCAGGCCGCGCGTTCGCGTTCGAGCATGGCCGTCAGGGCCGCCTCGCCGTGGTCCGTCAGCTCCATGAGCTCGTCCAGGGTCCGGTCGTAGCCCTGGCGGAAGAGCCCGCCCTCGGTGATGACCGGCGGCAGAGAGTCGGCCAAGGCGCGGGACAGCAGGCCGTGCACGTCGTCCAGGTCGTCCCAGTCGCGCAGCAGCCGGGCCAGCAGGGGCGGCACGGAATCCAGGCGCTCCAGGTCGCGCCGCATGCGCGGCAGTTCGGCCAAGGACGCGCACAGGGCACCGAAATCCTTGGGCGTGGAGCGGTTGACCACGATGCGCGTACACAGGCGCTCCAGGTCGTAGACCTTGTCCAGGGCGCGGCGCAGGCCCTCGCGGGCGTCGTCGCCGTCGGCCAGGAAGGCGACCAGCTCCTGCACGGGCAGGATGGCGGACAGGTCCTTGAAGGGCTGGTGCAGGCGCGTGGCCAGGAGGCGTCCGCCCATGGGCGTCTGGGTCTGGTCCAGGACGTTCCACAGGGTGCCCCGGCCCTTGCCGCCGTCCATGGTGCGGAAAAGCTCCAGGTTGCGTTCCGTGACCTCGTCCAGGAGCAGGGTCGTCGAGAGGTCCAGGGGGGCGAAGGGGGCCAGATGGCCGAGGTCGCGCTTCTGGGTCAGCTCCAGGTAGGTCAGGAGCGCCCCGCAGCAGCGCGTCAGGGCCGGCTTGTCGTCCAGGTCCAGAGAGGACAGGGTGGCCACGCCCTGGGCGCGCACGATCTTGTCTTCGGCCCCACGGCCGTCGAAATAGGATTTCTCGGGGAAGCGCGATATCCGCGGCCGCCACTGCTCCAGATCTTTGGGCAGCTGCTGGGCGTCGGTCAGGAGCAGCTCGCGCGGGTTCATCTTGACGAGCCACTGCCAGAGCACGGCTTCGCTCTTGGTCTGCAGGCCCGACCAGGCGCCCGTGGAGAAATCCACCCAGGCCAGGCCCCCGCCCAGCTCCGCGTCCCAGAACAGGGCCCCCAGGAAGTTGTGTCCCTTGGCGTCGAGGTTGATGTCCTCGACCACGGTGCCGGGCGTGAGAACGCGAGTCACTTCGCGGCGAACCAGGCCCTTGGCCTGCTTGGGGTCCTCGACCTGGTCGCACAGGGCCACCTTGTAGCCCTTGTCCAGAAGCTGGCGCAGGTACTCGTCGATGGCGTGGTGGGGCATGCCGCACATGGGCACGGGGTTCTCGGCCCCGGGGTTGCGGCTGGTCAGGGCGATCTGCAGCTCGCGGGCCGCCACCTCGGCGTCCTCGAAGAAAAGCTCGAAGAAGTCGCCCATGCGGAAAAAGACGAGGGTGTCCGGATGCTCCTCCTTGACCCGCAGGTACTGCTCCATCATAGGCGTCAACTTGACCGTGCTCATGACGCCTCGTCGCTCAGGAGCTGCCGCAGGGTGATGGAGTGCCAGGACATGCACTTGGGGCAGCAGAAGAAGATCTGGCCGCGTTTGAGGCCGCAGCGGCCGCAGACGAAGCGCTTGGCCTCGCGCGCGCGGCGCAGCAGGAAGTCGAGCTGCAGGGTGAAGACCTGCGTCATCCGCTGCTCGGGCAGGGACATGGTCAAGAGCTCCAGCCGCGAGGGCCAGAAGGCGGGATTCAGCAACAGCGCCTTCTCCTGCCAGGTCTTGGCCTCCTCGACGCGGCCATGGGCGCGCAGCAGGCAGCCCGCGCTGTGGAGAGATGATAGTTCCGGGGGGTGGCGGTCAATGACGGCCAGCAGGGAGTCCAGGGAGGAGGCCGGGAGGATCGCCCTGGCGGGTTCGGCCGGGTCCTCGTAGTCGAGCAGGGGATCGAGGAGCACGAAGCCCAGGTGCGGCCCGACGGCCCCGAGCCCCTGGTCGAGGTGCGTGATGACCTCGTCCCAGTCGTCCCGACGGATGCGGTGCATGATCCCTTCCAGCCACGCTTCCGGCGATGCCGGGTACACGTCGCGGGCCTCGGCGATGAGGCCCGGGTCGGCGGGTTCCCGGGACGTGGCGGCGCGGACCAGGTAGTGGGCGGCCTGGGGGGCGTGCCCCATCTTCCGGTACTGCCGGCTGGCGGCCAGGAAATCGCCGCCCTTGGAGTGCAGCAGGGCCAACTCCAGTTCGAGGGCGGGGTGGTCGCCGCCGATCTCGCGGCACTGGCGCAGGGCCTCGTGGGCCCGGTCGAGGATGCCGGCGCGGGAGTAGTCGCGGCCGAGCTCGAACCAGATCCGGGCCTGGTCCTCGCGCCCGAGGTCGGGACGGGCCAGGAGGGAACTGCGCATCTGGATGGCCCGGTCCAGCTCCCCGCGCATGCGGTAGAGGTTGCCCAGGGCCGAACAGGTCTCCACGGCGCCGTGGTGGTTCTTCATGGCGCGCGACAGGTCGTCGATGGCGGCCAGGGCGTCCTGGGCCGGGTTGGGCGGCACGGGGAGGAAGAGGTCCGTGTGGTCGTCGCGCAGTCCCAGCAGGGACTTGAGCCATTGCATGGTGGTCTCCTAGGTCAGATGCCGGGCGTACCACTGGCCGGCCCGGGCCAGCCCTTCACGCACGCCGTAGGCCGGGTCGTAGCCGAGCAGGGCGCGGCTGCGGGAGATGTCCGCCAGGGAGTGGCGCACGTCCCCGGCGCGGAAGTCCCGGTACGAGGGCGCCATGTCGGCGCATCCGGGATTGAATTTCACGGCCTCGTCGCGGATGAGGGCGAAGAGTTCGTTCAGGGAGGTGCGCTGGCCGTAGGCCACGTTGAAGACCTTGCCCGGCACCTCGGGGTTGCGTGCGCATGCTGCCAGGATATTGGCCTGGACGCAATTGTCGATGAAGCAGAAGTCTCGGCTGGTCTCGCCGTCGCCGTTGATCCAGACGGTCTCCCCGCGCAGGAGCCCCGCGAACCATTTGGGGATGACGGCGGCGTAGGCGCCCTCAGGGTCCTGGCGTTTGCCGAAGACGTTGAAGTAGCGCAGGCCCGCGCTGTCCAGTCCGTAGGTTCGCAGGAAGACCTCGGCATAGAGTTCGTTGACGTACTTGGTCACGGCGTAGGGCGACAGGGGCTTGCCGATGACGTCCTCGACCTTGGGCAGGCCCGGGTGGTCGCCGTAGGTGGAACTGGAGGCCGCGTAGACGAAGCGCCTGACCCCGCAGTCCCGGGCGGCCACGAGCATGTTCAGGAAGCCAGTGACGTTGTTTGCGTTGGTCAGCAGCGGGTCGGTGATGGAGCGGGGCACCGAGCCCAAGGCCGCCTGGTGCAGGACGAACTCCGCGCCGGTGCAGGCTTCCACGCAGTTCTGCGGGTCGCGGATGTCGCCCTCGATCATGCGAAAGCGCGCCCACTGCGCGGGCGTGACGGAGCCCCGGACCTCGTCGAGGTTGTGGCGGTGACCCGTGGAGAAATTGTCGAGCCCCGTGACCTCCTGGTCGTGAGCCAGCAGGGTCTCCAGCAAATTGGAGCCTATGAAGCCGGCCACGCCCGTGACGAGCCAGCGGCGGCGTGTTTCAAGTAAAGTGTGCATCTGCGGTCCCCCGGTGCAGGAAAAAAATTGCGTCCCGAAGGGTGGCCTTGGGGACGCACTGTGGAAGGTCTTGCGACGGAGAGATCAGTTCTGGATGTTCTCGGTCGATTCCGCCGTGGTGTACGGCTCTTCCACGGTCTTGGGGCGCAGGGAGGCGGCTTCGCGCTCCAGGGCGTCGACCTGCTTTTTCAGCTGGCGGGCCTGCTTGGACAGGCGCACGCGTTCCAGGAAGAAGTACAGGGTGCACAGCAGGGCGCCAACCACGAAGGCCATGAGGATGACCAGATAGAAGGGTACGGCTTCGGTCGTGTAGTGAAGGCCGAAAACCTTGAGCTCCAGCGCCAGTTCCTGGACCAGAATGTCGTGGTTCTGGACGAAGAACAGCATGGAGAAGAAGAAGAGAGCCACCAGGCCCAACACTTTGAGATAACGCATCCGAGGTACCTCTACCGTTGAAGGTTGTCGAAATATGGTTTCAGGCGCTCGTACGTCGAGCGCAGGTGCTCGGGAAGAACGCTCGTTTCGGACATGACGGCCATGAAGGAGTGGTCTCCGTTCCAGCGGGGGACGAGGTGCACGTGCAGGTGCTCCCTGATCCCGGCGCCGGCGGCCTCGCCGATGTTCACGCCGATGTTCAGGCCGTGCGGCTTGAAAGCTTGTTGTAGGATAAAAGCGCACTTTTGTACATAGTCCATGACTTCGTGGCTTTCCTCGGCGGTCAGCTCCGTGATGTTGCTGACGTGCCTGAAGGGCGTGACCATGAGATGCCCGTTGGAGTACGGGAAGATGTTCATGATCACAAAACAGTGCTCGGCGCGGTGCAGCACGCAGCGCTTTTCGTCCTCGTGCGTGCCTTCGGGCAGGCAGAAGACGCAGGTGTCGGGCTTGGGGCCCAGGATGTAGTCGATGCGCCAGGGCGCGTGGATTGTCTTCATGGCTACAGGATCTGGCTGAGGAACTTCTGGGTGCGCGGATGTTCCGGGTTGGTGAAGAAGTGCTCGGGCGTGCCCGTCTCGACGATCTGGCCGTGGTCCATGAAGATGACGCGGTCGGCCACCTCGCGGGCGAAGCCCATCTCGTGGGTGACCACGACCATGGTCATGCCCTCGCGGGCCAGGGTGACCATGACGTCCAGGACCTCGCCGATCATCTCGGGGTCCAGGGCCGAGGTGGGCTCGTCGAAGAGCATGATCTTGGGGTTCATGGCCAGGGCGCGGGCAATGGCCACGCGCTGCTGCTGCCCGCCCGAGAGCATGGACGGGTAGACCTCGGCCTTGTCCTTGATGCCGACCTTGTCCAGGAGGGCCAGGGCCCGCTTCTTGGCTTCCAGCTCCGGCACCTTCTTGAGCTTCATGGGCGCCATGGTCAGGTTGCCCATGACCGTCTTGTGCGGGAAGAGGTTGAAGCTCTGGAAGACCATGCCCAGTTCCTGGCGGATCAGGTTGATGTCGCTGCCCGCGGCGCTCACGTCCTTGCCGTCGACGACGATGCTGCCGCTGTCGATGGTCTCAAGGCGGTTGATGGAACGCAGCAGGGTGGACTTGCCCGAGCCGCTGGGACCGATGATGACGACCTTCTCGCCCGGATTGATGGACAGGCTGACGTCGTTCAGCGCCTGCAGCTGGCCGAAGAACTTGTAGACGTTCTTGATGTCGATGATGGGCCTAATCCCGTTCATAATAGTTCAACCTCTGCTCCATTTTGCTGACGCCCTTGGACAGGAAGAGCGTGATGACCAGGTAGACCAGGGCCACCATGGTGTAGGCCTCGAAATACAGGAAGGATTCGCTGGCGAACTCGCGCCCGCGCCGCATGAGGTCGGCCACGGCCAGCACGGACACCAGGGAGCTGTCCTTCAGCAGGGCGATGAACTCGTTGCCCACGGGCGGGAGGATGGTCCGCCAGGCCTGGGGCAGGATGACGTACATCATGGTCTGGGCGCGGTTGAAGCCCAGGGAGCGCGACGCCTCGGACTGCCCCTTGTCGATGGAGTCGATGCCGGCGCGGAAGACCTCGCCCATGTAGGCCCCGTAGCAGATGCCCATGGCGGCCACGGCCGCGGCCATGGGCGGCAGGTCCTTGAAGAATTCCAGGCGGCCCAGGGCGTAGTAGATGTAGAAAAGCTGCACCAAGAGCGGGATGCCGCGGATGATCTCGACGTAGGTGGACGCGATCAGGTTGACGACCTTGTTCCGGGACAGGCGTCCCAGTCCGGTGACGAGCCCCAGGACCAGGGACAGGAGGATGGACAGGATGGTGACCTGGAAGGTCACGTACACGCCGTCGGGCAGAAATTTGAGCACCCTCCAGTAGGGTTCGGGCTGGGTCACGCAGAGGTAGACGATGACGGCGATGGCGCCGAAGAAGGTCATCCACCAGGCCGTGAACAGCCCTGCGTCTTTCTTGACGGGAATGGCGGCGCCGTCGCCGATGTCGATCTTGACGGCTTTCTTGTGGAAATGTTGGTTCATGACAGGCCTTGTCGGGGTCGGGTGAAAAAAATGGCGAACCGGGGAATTCCCGGTTCGCCATGGCTCATGCTATTTGGATCCGAACCATTTGGCGTAGATCTTGTCATACTCGCCGTTCGCCTTGATGGCGGCCAGGCCCTTGTTGATCAGGTCGGCGATCTCCTTGTTGCCCTTGTTCACGGCGAAGCCCAGGTATTCGGGCTTTTCGGGGGCGATGAGGAAGGCCAGGGTCAGTTTCTGGGAATACTGCTCGTGCTGCAGGGCGTAGTTGGAGGCCACGGCGTCGTCGGCGATGACGGCGTCCAGGCGGCCGTTGTAGAGGTCTTCCACGGCCAGGCCGATCTCGTCGTAGGACTTGGCGGTGGCGCCTTCGATCTTCTTGCACACGAAGTAGCCGGTGGTGCCCATCTGGGAGGCGATGGTCTTGCCCTTCAGGTCTTCAACGGTCTTGATGGCCGCGTCCTTGGCGGTCACGACGCCCTGCTTCACTTCAAAGTAGGGGTCCGTGAAGTCCATGGTCTGCTTGCGTTCGTCGGTGATGGACACCGAGGAGGCGATGGCGTCGTACTTGCCGGAGGCCAGACCCGCGAAGATGCCGTCCCAGGCGGTGTTCTTCAGGACGGGATTGAAGCCGGCGGCCTTGCCGATGGCGGCCACGATTTCGGGACCGAAGCCGACGATGTTCTTGTTGGCGTCGACCATTTCCATGGGCGGATAGGTCGCGTCCACCGCGAAGACGACATCCTTGGCCAGGGCGTTACCGGCCATCAGGAAAAGAGCCAGCAGAGCAAGAGCAATCCGAGTGCGCATACGTCCTCCAAACCAGGTTGATGATTTCCGTAAAAAGAGTCCCACGGACCAAAACGACAAAAAATTGTTAAAGAATTGCCACCCTCCGGTCAAGAAAGTGCTGCGGCGTCGCGCGCTTCCCCAGCCAGGGAATTGGCCAGGCGCTGCGCCAGGGCCAGCTGCTCCTCGCGCGTCGCGACTTCGGCGTTGAGCACCGCGCACTTCACGGCGCGCAGGATGGTGGAGTAGTGGGGGCCCGGCGGCAGGCCCAGGGCGGCGATGTCGCGGCCTGAGACGGCGATCTGCACGTCCTGCAGATGGGTCAGGTACTGGGACACAGCCTTGCGCAGCTCTTCCTTGCGCTGCCGGGCCATGGTGTAGAGCAGCCCCTCCAGGGAGAGCGGGGCGAGGATCTCGTAAAGGTCCGCCGGCCGCCCTTGGTTTCTGGCCCACTGGGCCAGCTGCATGGCCGTGAAGCGCAGCTGCCGGCGCGTGGACTCGACCAGTTCCACGCGACGCGGCGGGAACTGCAGGCGCGCCGTCAGGGCCAGGACCTGGTGGGCGTCGAAGCCCGAGACCAGCCCCAGGAAGTAGACGATCCAGATGTCCGGAGCCTCGCGGCGAAACAGGAGCTTGTACCACGTGATGACCTTCTCAATCTCCTCCAGCAGGGCTTCCTTGGTCTGGGGGAAGTGGAGCAGGGGGCTGATCTCCTGCAGCAGGCCCAGGTCGCGCATGCGCACCAGGGCGTCCACGGGCGCGCTGTCCTCGGCCAGGAGCCGCAGTTCGTGGCGGATGCGCGCCCCCGAGAGCCGCTGGAAGATGTTGAGGCGCACGGCGTTCTTGATGAGCCGCTCGGTCTGGCTGCCGATCTTGAACTGGAAGCGCTGCTCGAAGCGGATGGCGCGGATGATGCGCGTCGGGTCCTCGACGAAGGACAGCGAGTGCAGGACGCGGATGATGCCGTCCTTGATGTCCTGCTGGCCGCCGAAGAAGTCCACCAGCCGGCCGAAGGTCGGCGGGCAGAGGTGCACGGCCAGGGTGTTGATGGAGAAGTCGCGGCGGTAGAGGTCCATCTTCAGGGACGATAGCTCCACGATGGGCAGGGCGGCCGGGTATTCGTAGTATTCCAGGCGGGCCGTGGCCACGTCGATCTTCTGGCCCGATGGCAGGATGAGCACGGCCGTGCGGAACTTGAGGTGCGGCCGCACCCGGGCCTGGAGCCGTTCGCCCAGGGCGTGGGCGAAGGCCACGCCGTCGCCCTCCACCACCAGATCGATGTCGTCGTTGGGGATGCCCAGCAGCATGTCGCGCACGAAGCCTCCCACGGCGTAGACCTCCACGCCCATGTCCTGGGCCGTCTGCCCGGCCAGCTGCAGCAGCGCGACGGTGGCTCGCGGCAGCCGTTCGGACAGCACGTGGCGGATGCTCTTCTCCTGGCGCTTGTCCGAGAGGAGGGACTCGGGGATGCGGGCCGGCTCCTGGACCATCAAATTGATGAGGTCGGTGCGCGTGATGACCCCGACCATGGCGTGATCGCGCAGGACCGGCACCAGGCGCTGGCGACGTCCGAGGATGATCTCCATGACCTGGTAGAGGTCCTGGTCCTCGGACACGGCCTGGAAGTCCTCGAGCATGTACTCCGTGACGCGTTCGGAACCCAGGCCGTGCCCCACGGCCTTCTCCGCCAGGCTGCCCTCGATGATGCCGCAGACCTGGTCCCCGAACTCGACCACGGGCAGGGCCTTGAGGCCGTAGCGGGTCATGACCTCCGCGGCCTGGGCCACGGTCTGCGCGGCCTCGATGCGCACCACGGGCGCGGACATGAAATCCCTGACCACGAGCTGCGGATTGATGTGGGAGTAGAGCAGCGCGAAAAGTTCATCCCTTACTTGAGATATCGTGCGATCCTTGATGGAGGCCGACGCGGCGTAGGCGTGGCCGCCGCCGCCGAAGGAGGCGCAGACCACGCCCACGTCCACCTCCGGGGCCTTGCTGCGGGCCACGAGCTGGATGCGGTCGCCCATGCGGCCGATGGCGAAGAGGACGCGGATGTTCTCCATGTCCATGAGCTTGTGGGTCAGCAGGGCGAAGTCGCCGACGTAGGACTCCAGGGAGACCTCGGTCAGCACGATGTCCACGCCGTTTATGGTATGGGTCGCGGCCGACTCGATGAGTTCCGAGAGGATGGCCACCTGTTCCGTGGACAGCTCGCGGCTCATGATGTCGCGGACGACGTCGAGGTCCATGCCCATGGTCCGCAGCCAAGCCGCGGCCTCGAAGTCGTGCTCCGTGGTGGACTTGAAGGTGAAGCCGCCCGTGTCCTCGAAAATCCCCAGGCCCAGGATGGTGGCCTCGTCGGCGTCCACGGTCAGGCCTTTGGCCTTGAGCATGTCAACGATGATGGATGTGGTTGCGCCCCAGGGCAGGTACACGTCCACGACGCCGCGCAGGCCTTCGTCGTCGGGCGGGTGGTGATCGTAGATGTGGATCTCCAGGCCCGGCACGGCGAAGAGGGGCTCCACGTGGACCAGGCGCGAGCGCTGGCGGGTGTCCACCACGACGAGCTTGCGGATCAGGGCCGGGTCGATGTCCTTGAGCGTCGTGAAATTGAAGAGGTACATGGCGCTCTGGATGAAGTAATCCTTAAGGGAGCTCTCCTGGGTGCCCGGGAAGACCAGGGCCGCGCCGGGGTAGAGCTTGCTTACGGCGATCATGGCGGCCAGGGCGTCGAAGTCGGCGTTGGCGTGGCAGGTGATGACCGTTGTCGGATGACTCATCTCAGGCCCGTGGGTGGAATTTGCGGTGCAGGGCGATCATGCGCGCCGACTGCACGTGGGTGTAGATTTCCGTGGCCATGATGTCGCTGTGCCCCAGCAGGATCTGCACGGTGCGCAGGTCGGCCCCGCCTTCGAGGAGATGCGTTGCGAAGGAGTGGCGCAGGGTGTGGGGTGACACGGTGCGCGCGATGCCGGCCTCCAGGGCGTAGCGGCGGATCATCTTCCACACGCCCTGGCGCGAGAGGCCCAGGCCCGAGCGGTTCAGGAAGGCCTCGTCGCACTTGGGGCCGAAGAGGGGGCGCCAGCGGCGCAGGTAGTCCAGGAGAAAACCTATGGCTCCGTCGTGCAGGGGCACGAAGCGCTCCTTGCTGCCCTTGCCCAGGACGCGCATCAGTCCGGTCTGGGGGTCGAAGTCCTGGGCCGTCATGGCCACCAGTTCGGACACGCGCAGACCGCAGGCGTAGAGGAGTTCGAGCATGGTCCGGTCGCGGAAGCCCAGGCGGTCCGAGGTGTCGGGCCGCGCCAGAAGCGCCGTGACCTCGTCGCGGGACAGGACGTCGGGCAGCTTGCGCGAGAGTTTGGGACTGTCCAGCAGGGCGGCCGGGCTGCCCGTCAGGACGCGCTCCTGCACGAGATGGTCGAAGAAGCCCCGCAGGCTCGACAGGTTGCGGGCCAGGGAGGTGTTTTTGAGGCCCTTGCGCCGCAGGTGCACGAGGTAGAGGAAGAGGGTGTGCTCGTCCACGGAATCGAGGCTCCCGCCCAGTTCCGTCATGAAATCGCGGAAGAAGAGCAGGTCCGAGCCGTAGGCCTCGACGGTTTTTTCGGACAGGCCGCGGATGACGGTCAGGTGTTGGAGGTAGGCGTCGATTTCGTCGTGCATTTCCGCCAAGGTACATCTGCCCCCTTGCCTGCACAAGATGAAAAAGGTAGCTTTTTCGGGCTATGCCACACCACACGGTCACCCAAGCCTATCTCGGCCTGGGCTCGAACATGGGCGACGGGCCCGCCAACCTGCGCCGCGCACTGGAACTTCTTGGCGCCATCCCGGGCCTGACCGTGGAGGCCGTGTCCCCGATCTTCCGAACGGAGCCCCAGGGCCTGACGGATCAGGCTTGGTTCGCCAACTGCGCGGCCCACGTCCGTTTGGAGGGCGCCTGGACGCCCGAAACGCTCCTGGACGCCACATCCGGCGTCGAGGACGCCATGGGAAGGGTGCGCACGGTGGTCTGGGGACCGCGCGTCATCGACATCGACATTCTGCTTCTGGACGGCTGCGAATGGCTGTCGGACCGGCTGCAGATCCCGCATCCGCGCATGTGCGAGAGGGCCTTCGTGCTCGTCCCGCTCATGCATCTCGCCCCGGACCTTCGCATCCGGGACGCAAGCCCATCACAGTGGCTGTCGCGGCTTACGTACTCCGTCGAGGGGGACATCATCCGCCAGCCCTCCAAACCATTTCGAGGTGAATGATGCTCAAGTTTCTCGTGATCGCCGCCGCCTGCTTCATCCTGTACAAGTTGCTGACCAACGACCGTAAGAAGAAGGTCGAAGTCAAGAAGAACAATGACGAGCAGCTGGCTAAGGAAGGGGTGCTGGTCAAGGATCCCGTCTGCGGCACGTACGTTTCCAAGGATTCGGACATCCGGATCAAGGAAGGGGGGCAGGTCAGGTGTTTCTGCAGCTATGAATGCCGGGACAAGTACCTGAAAATGATCAAGGAATAAGGGGGAACCATGCAGTTCTTCATCGACACCGCCAACCTGGACGAGATCCGGGCGGCCATGGACATGGGCCTGGTGGACGGCGTGACCACGAACCCGTCGCTCATGTCGAAGGAGGCGTCCGACTGGCGCGAGATCGCAACCGAGATCTGCCGCCTGGTGTCGGGGCCCGTCAGCCTCGAAGTCATCGCCCTGGACGCCGAGGGCATGGTCCGCGAGGCCCGGGATCTCATGCAGTACGGACCCAACGTCGTGGTCAAGGTGCCCATGACGGGCGAAGGGCTCAAGGCCGTGCGCATCCTCAAATCCATGGACATCGAGACCAACGTGACCCTGGTCTTTTCCGCGGCCCAGGCGCTGCTGGCCGCCAAGGCCGGCGCGGCCTACGTCAGCCCGTTCCTCGGGCGCCTCGACGACGTGGGCCAGGACGGCATGGAACTCGTGCAGCAGATCCTGACGGTCTACGCCAACTACGGCTTTTCCACCCGCGTCATCGCCGCAAGCGTCCGCCATCCGCTGCACGTCCTGGATGCGGCCCTGGCCGGCGCGCACATTGCCACGGTGCCGTTCAAGATCCTGAGCCAACTCTTGAGCCACCCCCTGACGGACAAGGGGATTGCCGCGTTTCTCAAGGATTGGGAGAAGAAAGAAGGAAAATGACCGGCTTTGTGGTTGTTGTGGACGTTATGGACGGCATGGACCGTATGGACTGAAATGGACGAGCCCTCAGTCAGCCCGGTCGGCGCAGCAATGCGCCGGGCCGGGCTTTTCTTTTTACAGGCGCCGCATGTCCATCAGGGCGGCTCCATTTTGTCCATCCCGTCCATAAGGTCCATCCAGTCCACCATTCTCGCGCGCCTTTTTTTTAGTCCCATAATGAAAATTATGTTAACTTTAATAATCGTGAAGGTTCAGCAATCCCGCGCCATTGCCGAAGGCACCGCTCTTTTGGTACTGTTCTCTTTGCCTGCGCCGCAGCTTTCGCGCTGCGAAGCTCACTGGCCGGCCGTTGCGGCTTTTCCATCAACATGAGGATATTCACATGAAGCGCGTCCTGACTTTGCTGATCACATTGTGTCTCGTCGGCCTGGCTGGCTGTGCCTGGGCTCAGTCCGCAGACAATTCGACGCTGAACATCTCCAAGCCCGCACAGACACCTGAAACCGCGCCTCCGTCCGGCGCCATCGGCAAGTTCCCCCTGGACATCCAGTCCCGCGGCTCGGACCAGAGCGGCACGCTCCTGTCGTTCAAGCTCAAGGAGGAAGTCATC
Source organism: Desulfomicrobium escambiense DSM 10707 (assembly GCF_000428825.1). Lineage (NCBI taxonomy): Bacteria > Pseudomonadati > Thermodesulfobacteriota > Desulfovibrionia > Desulfovibrionales > Desulfomicrobiaceae > Desulfomicrobium > Desulfomicrobium escambiense. Next base: position 22,767 of record NZ_AUAR01000013.1, read on the forward strand.
GCCAGCAGGCTTTTCGAGCTGACCGCGTCGGAGAAAAAGAAGTTCGTCCTGCACATCATGAGCCAGCCGGAATTCCCTGACCGCCCGGAAATCGCCTCGATTTATTCGATAGTTCTTGTTTATCAGGAGGATGCCGGCGCGTTGACCTATTACCTGAACCAGTATCAGGGGCAGGTCCATCCCGAGGCCGTGCCGGCCGAGATGCGCAAGATTCTGGAGTGGACGTATTCAAATCTCAAGCGTTTCAACTACTTGCTTGAAGAATAAGGTTGCCCGGGTTCTTGCACTGACGTGTTGGACTTTATGGACTGAAATGGACGCGGTCCAGGTCGGCCCGGTGCGGCGCAACTTTGCGCCGGCCGGGCTTTTTTCTGTCCGGGCTTCATAGCGGCGGCCCGTCCTCGAGCCCTCGAAGAACGCTGTCCAATGACCGTGGTGCGAGTCGCCTTCAGCTTTCCGTCTGGTCCGTGTTCCGGGGCGTGCCGCCGCCCTTGACCATGACCGGTTCGTCCACATGGCCGTTGCGGGCGGTCTGGCGGATGAAGAGGATGGTCGTGCGGGACAGTTCGTAGCCTTCGGGCGCCAGGACCATGCTTTTGCCGTCGCGTGTCCCGGTCACGGGCCGGGCCAGGACCATGCCTGGTTGCAGCGCCTCCAGGCCGACCGGCGTTTCGGCCTGATCGCTGGCCGCGATCTGCGCCTCGAGGGCCTGGAGCATGGAACTGGCGTACAGGCCCCGCTCGCGCATGCGCTCCATGAATGCCGCTGTGGGGAGATTTTCGAACAGGGACATCCGGTATTCCATGACCAGGGCCAGGATGGGGGAACCGCAGGGCATGTCCGGCATGTCCGTCGCATCGTCGGAAGCCGGCATGAGGCTCAGGTGCAGAAAATTGGAATATCCGCGCAGGATCTCGGCCACGTCCCGCATCTTGGGGATATGGCGCAGCAGTTCCACCGCGTGCTCAGGATGCCCTGCGAAGGCGAGCTTCTGGGCGTCGCCCAGTTCCCGTCCGGAGACGACCGCATCCAGCGTCTGTGCCGGCAGGGCGATGAAACCTACGACGGAGGCGAGGAATGCCGTCTCCGTCAGCACCGGATCCGGGTCGTTGAGCCGCTGGCATAGCCCGCGCAGGAGCGGCAGTACGGAGCTCAGCAGATCGCGCAGGTCGGCGCGCAGCCAGCACACGATCTCGTGCACGGCCTTGGCAAAAAGGGCGCAGGTGTCCCGCATGTCGCGCGAGGATGTCCACATTTCCTCGTATTGCCGGACACCCTTGCCCACGGCGTCCAGCAGCGGTTGATCGTCGCACGAGGCGGGCAGGACGTGAAAGACGCCTGCCTCGTTGACCGCGCGCAACAGGTCGGCCACTCCCATGGACGTTCGGCTGAGCAGGATTCTTGAAGTCTGGGGGCTCACGGTGCGCACGCGCGCCAGAAACTCGATCCCGTCCATGTCCGCCATGGAGAATTCGGCGATGACCGCCGCGTACGGACCCTCTTCCACAAGCCGCTGCAGCCCCGAGCGCGCTCCCAGGGCGATGTGCGTCTCGAAATTCCTGCGCAACCTGCGGTGGGCGGCCGTCAGGGCCTTGCCGTCGGAGTCCACGACGAGAATGGTGTTCACGAGGCCACCTCCTTGCTGCGTGCGTTTCGTTGCGGGGCGACGGGGCAGCGCGGCGGACGCGCGGAGCTGCCCTTGACCAGACTCACCCCACCGGCGACCATGTCCCGCACCTGGCGCATGAATACCCCATAGGCATAACTGCCCTGCTCCATCTCCTTGAGGCGCTTCTCCCACTCGCCCGTCAGCTCCGGCGAGGCCACCTGGGGGATCATGGCGCAGACCACGTCCACGGCCCAGCACCCCAGGTCCGAGGCCACGAGGCGCTTGCCGTCCTTGGCGATATATTCCCGCGCAAGCAACGTTTCAATGATTTGGGCGCGAGTGGCCGGAGTGCCTAGCCCCCTCTCCTTCATGGCCTCGCGCAGTTCCTCGTCCTCCACGAGCTTGCCGGCCGTTTCCATGGCCGCCAGCAGGGTCGCGTCGGTGAAGTGCGCCGGGGGCTTGGTCTTGTGCGCCGCCAGAGTCAGTTCCACCACGTCTACCGCCCCGCCCTTCTTCAGGTCCGGCAGGGGGTTGTCCTCGGAGGCCCTCCAGGGCTCGGCCTCGAGCCAGCCGCGGTCGCGGAAGATCTTGCCCGTGGCGCGGAAGCGGTGCCCGTTCACGCCGATCCACAGGGTCGAGGCGTCGAACACGGCATCGTCCATGAAGGCCGCGGCGAAGCGCCGGCAGATCATCTCGTACACGGCCCACTCGTCCGCGCCCATGCCCGCGCGGTTGGCCTTGACCGTCGTCGGGATGATGGCGTGGTGGTCCGTGACCTTGCCGTCGTTGACGCACTCGAACTTCTTCTTGCCGCCCTTGATGTTGGCCGCAGCCTTGCTCGAAATCTCCGGGAAATGCCCGTACACGGCCCGCAGGTTCTCCAGACACTCGGCGAAAAGCTCCTTGGTCAGGTGTCTGGAGTCGGTGCGCGGATAGGTGATGACCTTCTTCTTCTCGTACAGGTCCTGGGCGATGGTCAGGGTCTGCTGGGCCGAAAGGTTCAGGCGGGAGTTGGCCTCCTTCTGCAGCGTGGTCAGGTCGAAGAGCAGCGGCGGCTTCTGGCGGCCCTTCTTCTTCTCCATGGCCAGCACCTCTCCCCTGCCCCCGGCGCAGGCCTCCACCACCTCGCGCCCTTCCGCTTCGGTCCAGACCTTGGAGTCCTTGAACTCGGGCGGGGCGAACCAGGTTGCCCGGAAGGTCGTCTCGCCTTGGGCGAAGTCCCCTTCCACAGTCCAGTAATCCTTGGGCTCAAAATTCTCGATCTCGCGCCGCCGGTCCACCAGGAGCTTCAGGACCGGCGTTTGGACCCGGCCCACGGTGATGAGGCTGCCGGCGCGCAGGGTGAAGAGGCGGGAGAAGTTCATGCCCACCAGCCAGTCGGCCTCGGCCCGGGCAAAGGCCGCGTGCCCGAGGTTGCGCTTCTGCTCGCCGTCCACGAGGCCGGCGAAGGCCTTCTGCAGGCCTTTCTCGGTCATGTCGTTGGCCCACAGGCGGCGGATGGGCTTGGTGCTACCGGCCAGAAGGTAGATGCGCCGGAAGATGAGCTCCCCTTCGCGGCCTGCGTCCGTGGCGTTGATGACCTCGGTGATGTCGTCGTCCAGAAGGTAGCGGCGGATGATTTCGTACTGGCTGGCCGTGGACGGCAGGATGCCCAGGGTGAAGCGCGCCGGGAGCATGGGCAGCTGGCCCATGGCCCAGCGGCCTGCCCAGGCCGGGTTCTGCTGCGCCGGCTCGGCGATGTTGACCAGATGCCCCACTGCCCAGGTGACCACGTGCCCAGGCCCTTGCAAGCAGCCCTCGCCACGTCCCCTGACGCCCAGCACGGCGGCCAGTTCGCGGGCCACGGAGGGTTTTTCGGCAATGATCAGCGTTCTGGGCACGGGCGTTCCGTTCGCGGGCAATCGAGAGTCATGGGGAAATTCATCGTCATGGGACGGCTAGGTACGAAAAAATCCCCGCGCACGCAAATGCGCGGGGATTGGTCGCCACGGGGCGCGGACAGCCTCAGGCGAACAGGTCCGTGCGGCCGGTTATCTTGCGCACCAGGTCGCGGTAGTCCTGGGAGCCGTGGGAGCCGGGGGCGTACTCATAGATGGTCTTGCCGTAGGCCGGAGACTCGGACAGGCGCACGTTGTAGCGGATCGGCGTGCACACGTACTCGCCGTACAGGTCCTTGAGCTTGTCCAGGATGGCGTCGGGATTCTTGATGCGCTTGTCCAGGAATGTCGGCAGGATGTAGTTCAGGGTCACGTCGGCGCGGTATTTCTGGATGGACGACAGGCTCTTCAGGAACTCAACGAGGCCCTGCAGGGTCATGACCTCCAGGGACACGGGCGTGATGAGTTCGTAGACGTAGAAGAGCACGTTGACCGTCAGCGGGTCCCAGCCCGGCGAGGTATCGACGATGACGTAGTCGTAATCCTTTTCGATGGGTTCGAGGGCCTCGACCAGGGTCAGCTCGCCGCCGAAATCCTTGCGGTCGATGAGGCGCTTGATGCCGGCGAGGGAGCGTCCGCCGGCCAGGAGCCAGAGATTTTCCCGGGCCTGCACGATGGTCTCCTCGGGCGGAAGTTCGCCCGTGACCAGTTCCGTCAGGCCCGCCTTGGGCTTCATGCCCAGGACATAGGCAGCCTGCCCCTGGGTGTCCGTATCGACCAGAAGCACCTTGTATCCGGCCAGGGCGAGACCGGCGGCCAGGCTGACGGCCGTGGTGGTCTTGCCCACGCCGCCCTTGCTGAGGGTCACGCCGATCCTGCGGACCTTGGGTTTCTCCGGCTCGGCGGCAGCCGGTTCGAACAGCGGGAAACGGTGCCCGCAAGCCCGGCACTGGGCGACCTTGGCCCCGGCCGGGATTTTGGATTCATCGACGTTGTGCTCTTTTCTGCACTGCGGACAGATCACCTTCATGAACAGCCTCCGCCGTTACTCAATTTTTCCAAGGATGGATTTGACAAGGGGGCCATCGAGGCCTTTCTCCTCGATCTCCCGCAGCAGTTGGTTGACCGCGTGGTTGACCAGATTGGACTTGGACGCTTTGGCTTTCGACCCGTCGGGCAGGAGCCGCAGGAGGATGTCCTTGGCCTGGGTCAGGCCGTCGAAGACGTCCTCGCGCAGGTAATGGGTGGTTTTTCGCTTGGTTGCGTTGGGCTTGCGTTTCAGGGGCAGAAGCTTGGCGTTGGGCTTGGTTCCGGGTTCGGCCTTGGGCAGGCAGACCCGGATGAGGGCTTCAAGTTCCTCCAGGCCCGCTACGGGCCCGGAGCCATGTTCGCCCCGAAACAATTCACCGAGGATGTCGGGATGTGCTCGTCCGTTCATGTGCGTCCCCGATTCAGGAGGATTTCACGACAGCGCCCAGGACCGATGTCTTGATTTCGGATATGACCCGCGTCATCCAGTCGATGTAGCCGGAGTCGTGGGTGTGGATGATCTCCATCCCGCAGATGAGACTGTCGCCTTCGTAGGCCGAAATGTGCACCACCCGCACGTCGACCAGAAAGGTCTTGTCGGGGAAGGTGATCCGGACGCTCTCCAGGACTGCGCCGACGCTGAAGTCGTCGGGGCTTGTCACGGCAAGGCCGACCCCGTACATGGAGAGGTCCTTGACCGCGTGTTTCCGCCCGCCGTGGTCCAGGGTGACAAGCCCCTGCGGGATCGGCACGCGGAAGGATTTGCGGACGAAGTGCTTCTCCTCGTTTTCGCTGGCGATCAGCAGGCTCGAGTCGTCCCCTGCATCCTGTCCTGGCTTGCTGCTCATGCGACACCTCCAAAGACCGTGGCTGAAGTGACCGTGAACCCTGGTCCTGGCGATCACGGAGCGGAAATACTGGCAACGATGTATCATTGCCCTTGATTTCATTCAAAATCAATCCCTCCGGACGCCTGCTCTTGTCAGGGATTGATCCTATTTGCTCGGGAACTCAGGTGAAACATGTACCGAATCAAAATTGTCTGCGTCGGAAAAATCAAAAAGAAATACTGGGTTGAGGCCATCGGGCACTACGCGAAAATGCTCGGCCCCATGGTGCGCATCGACGCCGTCGCGGTCAAGGACTGCCCGGGGGCGGAGGGCGAGGACAGGAAGCGGGCCGAATCGGCGCGCATTCTGGAAAAAATTGGTGCCCGCGACACCACGGTGGCCTTGCACGAGACAGGGAAACTCATGAATTCCAGAGAATTTGCAGCGTTCGTGCGTCCCCTGTTCGAGAACCCCCAAGGGGAATGCTGCTTCGTCATCGGAGGAGCTTTGGGCCTTTCGCAGGAGCTCCTCGCGCGGGCCGACTGCCTGCTGAGCCTGAGCCCCATGACCATGCCCCACGAACTGGCCCAGGTGGTGCTCTACGAACAGCTTTTCCGGGCCATGACCATCCTGGCCAACAGGACATACCACTACTGAGGGCGGGTACATAGGGCGCATGGGGATGGATTCCCGCCTGCGCGGGAATGACTTCGAGGCGAGGCGAATGGTCGCATATTTTCCGGTCGTCAGCATGGTGCAAATGGCAGAGGCGTAAGGCTTGTAACGGAGTCATTCCCGCGCAGGCGGGAATCCATGTCTTCATTGCTGCCTCAAATCCGGAGGGTCATGACCGTTCGATACCGAATCGAAAGCGCCCCGTTCGTTCATCCTTCCGCTTCAGTGCCCTTCCCCCCTGCCGGAACTTCCCGGTACGCAATCCCGAGCCCGGCCAGCCCCTCGCTAAGCTCCGCGCAGGCCGCGTCCAGCAGCCCCTCCCGCTCCCCCGCCCCGCCTCCGGTGACGGTCAGGGTGATATCCAGCTCCGGGCTTTCGCCAACCGTGGTGGCCAGTGACTTGATGTAGACCTTCGGGTGCCTCGGCACCACCCAGCCCAGGACCGGTTCCAGCACGGACTCGTCGTTGCAGCGTACGCGCAGCGTCCTGGCCAGTGATCCGCCGGCCCCGAACGTGCGGTCCAGAAAGTCCTGCAGGGAGGCCTCGATGATGCCCCTCAGTTCCGACGGCACGCCAGGAAGGGAGATGATCGACGTCCGGTTGACCTGCAACAGCACCCCGGGCGCCGTTCCGCCGGGATTGTACAGGGGCAGTCCGCCTTCGGGCAGCCAGGCCATCTTTTCCCGCCCCGGGTTGAGGCCGCCCTGCGCCATGATGCCCATGGCGTGGAAACGGTCGTACTGCTCCCTGACCATGCGCAGGGCCTCCTCATGCGGCCGCAGGGGCAGTCCGGCTCCCTTGGCCACGGCGGCCAGGCTCAGGTCGTCGGCCGTGGGCCCGAGACCACCGGAGGTGAAGATGACGTCCGGACCGCGCTCCAGGGCCAGCCGCACCTCGGCGGCGATGACGTCCAGGTCGTCGCGCAGCATGGTCCCGCGGGAAACGTGGCCGCCGCGCGAGTTGACCAGCCGGCAGAGCCAGCTGGTGTTGGTGTCCTGGATGTCGCCGATGAGAATCTCGTTGCCGATGACCAGGATCTCCGCGATGGCCGAATATGTCATGATGCCCTCCCCTGCCCGGATGAATCCGCCGCAACGATGCCGAAGGCGGCGATCCTCTCCCATACATGCCAACCCCCCAGCACGCCAACAAAAAAGGGAGCGCCCGAAGACGCTCCCTCGCATGTGACGGTTGTCCGAAACCTATTTGACCTTGCCGGCCTTCCAGGCTTCGATGAGCTTGTCGTAGTCGACGGTCTCACCCTTGGGCTTCTCGTTGGCCAGTTTGGGCTTGGGGGCGCCGGGCTGGTCGAGCCAGTACTTCTCGTCCCTGGGCTCGTTCAGCTTGGGACCGCATTCGCCCTGCACGCCCGCGCGCTCCAGACGCTCCAGGATCTTGTCCTGCTCGGCGGCCAGGTTGTCCATGGCGGTTTCGGGGGTGACTTCGCCGGACACGGCTTCACCGATGTTCTGCCACCACAGCTGGGCCAGTTTCGGGTAGTCGGGCACGTTGGTGCCGGTGGGCGTCCAGGCCACGCGGGCCGGGCTGCGGTAGAACTCCACCAGGCCGCCGAGCTTCGGGGCGCGTTCGGTGAAGGAGGCGTGGCGGATGTCGGAGTCGCGCACGGGGTTCAGACCGACGTGGGCCTTCTTCAGGGACGTGGACTTGGCCACGCAGAACTGGGCGTAGAGCCAGGCTGCCTTGCGGCGGTCGACCGGGGTGGACTTCAGCAGGGTCCAGGAACCGCAGTCCTGGTAGCCGAGCTTCTGTCCCTCTTCCCAGTAGGGGCCGTGGGGGGACGGGGCCATGCGCCACTTGGGCGTGCCGTCTTCATTCACGACGGGGATGCCGGGTTCGACCACGGAAGAGGTGAAGGCGGTGTACCAGAAGATCTGCTGGGCCACGTTGCCCTTGGCCAGGCTCGGCAGGGACTGGTAGAAGTCCATGCCCAGGGCGCCGGGAGGTGCGTAGAGGCGCAGCCAGTCCATGTACTTGCGCAAGGCGTACTTGGCGGCCGGGCCGTTGGCGGCGCCACCGCGGGACACGCTGGCGCCGACCGGACGGCAACCTTCTACGCGGATGCCCCACTCGTCCACGGGCAGGCCGTTGGGGATGCCCTTGTCGCCGGCACCGGCCATGGACAGCCAGGCGTCGGTGAAACGCCAGCCCAGATCCGGGGCCTTCTTGCCGTAGTCCATGTGGCCGTAGACGGCCTTGCCGTCGATTTCCTTCACGTCGTTGGTGAAGAATTCGGCGATGTCCTCATAGGCCGACCAGTTGACCGGCACGCCCAGTTCGTAGCCATATTTGGCCTTGAACTTGGCCTTGAGTTCGGGGCGCTGGAACCAGTCGTAACGGAACCAGTACAGGTTCGCGAACTGCTGGTCGGGCAGCTGATAGAGCTTGCCGTCGGGGGCGGTGGTGAAGGACTTGCCCATGAAGTCGTCGATGTCCAGGGTCGGCAGGGTCACGTCCTTGCCTTCTCCGGCCATCCAGTCCGTCAGGTTGACGACCTGGCCGTAGCGGAAATGGGTGCCGATGAGGTCGGAGTCGTTGACGTAGCCGTCGAAAACGTTCTCGCCGGACTGCATCTGGACCTGCAGCTTTTCGATGACGTCGCCTTCCTGGATCAGGTCGTGGGTGACCTTGATGCCGGTGATGTCATAGAAGGCCTTGGCCAAAGTCTTGGATTCGTACTCGTGGGTCGGGATGGTTTCGGAGACGACCTTGATTTCCAGGCCCTTCAGGGGCGCGGCCGCTTTCATGAACCATTCCATTTCCTTCATCTGCTCGTCCTTGCTGAGCGTGGAAGGCTGGAACTCCTCGTCGATCCATTTTTTCGCCGCCGCCTTCTGGGCCGCCTCATCGGCGAAGCCAAGGCTGGTGACGCCCAGGAATGCCACCATGAGCATCCCGGTCAAAAGAACACGTCGAACTTGCATACGGACCTCCAGTTGCAGTTATACCAACAAACCCCCAAACACCGCTTCCGTTCCTTTCCCGGACACCGCGCAGGTGCCCTGATCTCAGCCCCAGCGCATGACGGTGACGAGAAAGGCGACGGATATCACAGTTGCGATCCAGACGGCCAGATCCGTCAGGCCCAGCCAGGCCAGATGGATGTAGGCGCTGCCCAGAAGGCTTATGAACAGACGGTCCCCGCGGGTGGTGACGATGGGCAGGAAGCCCCGGCGGGCGATGCTCGGGGAGACGATCTGCCACACGGTCATGCCGGCGAGCATGAGCGCGATGAAGACGAAGAATGCGGCCGTGACCGGGGTCCAGGCCATCCATCCGATATTCATGACACCCTCCTAGACCCGGCCCAGGGCGAAGCCCTTGGCCAGGTGGTTGCGGACAAACCAGATGACCAGGGCGCCGGGCACGATGGTCAGGACGCCGGCCGCGGCCAGCAGGCCCCAGTCCAGCCCCGAGGCGCTGACCGTGCGGGTCATGGTCGCGGCGATGGGTTTGGCCACGGTGGTGGTCAGGGTGCGGGCCAGGAGCAGCTCGACCCAGCTGAACATGAAGCAGAAGAAGGCCGTCACGCCGATCCCTGCCCGGATGAGCGGGATGAAGACGGCCAGGAAGAAGCGCGGGAAGCTGTAGCCGTCGATGAAGGCCGTCTCGTCGATCTCGCGCGGCACGCCGGACATGAACCCTTCCAGGATCCAGACCGCCAGGGGCACGTTGAACAGGCAGTGGGCCAGGGCCACGGCGATGTGCGTGTCGATCAGGTTGAAGGTGGAATAGAGCTGGAAGAACGGCAGCAGGAAGACGGCCGGCGGGGCCATGCGGTTGGTCAGCAGCCAGAAGAAGACGTGCTTGTCGCCGATGAAGCGGAAGCGCGAGAAGGCGTAGGCCGCCGGCAGGGCCGTGACCAGGGAGATGACCGTGTTGATGGACACGTAGATCATGGTGTTGATGTAGCCCGAGTACCACGACGGGTCCGCGAAGATCTTGGCGTAGTTCTCCAGGGTCATGTCGTGGGGAAAGAGCTGGAAGGAGCGCATGATGTCCGCGTTGGTGCGCAGGGACATGTTGAGCATCCAGTAGATGGGCAGGAGCAGCACCACTAGGTAGAAGACAAGGACGAAATGGCGTTTTCTCATGACTTGTCCCCCGTGCCCACGGCCTGCAGGGCCTGATAGAACAGCCAGCAGAACAGCAGGACGATGAGGAAGTAGATGATGGAGAAGGCCGCGGCCGGTCCGAGGTCCATGGCCGTGGACAGCTTGACCAGGTAGATGGATAGGAAGGTCGTGGCGTTGCCGGGGCCGCCGCCCGTGAGGACGAAGGGCTCGGCGTAGATCAGGAAGCTGTCCATGAACCGCAGCAGCACGGCGATGGTCAGCACGCCGCGCATCTTGGGAAGTTGGATGAAGCGGAACACGGCCCAGCGGCTGGCGCCGTCGATCTTGGCCGCCTGGTAGTAGGCGTCGGGGATGGAGCGCAGGCCGGCGTAGGCCAGCAGGACGACCAGCGGCGTCCAGTGCCAGACCTCCATGAGCATGACCGTGATCCAGGCGTCCAGGGGGTTGGCCGTATGGTCGAAGGGAAGGCCCAGACCGTTTATGGTGGCGCCGAAGAGGCCGATGTCCGGCCGGGTGAAGATGATCCAGATGGTGCCGATGACGTTCCAGGGGATGAGCAGCGGCAGGGCCAGGAGCACGAGGCAGGCCGAGGCCGTCCAGCCCTTGGCCGGCATGGTCAGGGCGATGCCGATGCCCAGCGGGATCTCGATCAGGAGCACCAGTCCCGAGAAGATGAGCTGCTTGACCAGGGCGTCGTGCAGGCGCGGGTTGGTCAGCATGTCGCGGAACCACTCCGCGCCGACGAAGATGCGCTGACCCGGACCCAGGATGTCCTGGACCGAGTAGTTGACCACGGTCATGAGCGGCACCACGGCGCTGAAGGCCACGATGACGAAGACGGGCAGGATCAGAAACCAGGCCCGGTTGTTTTCCCATTTATCCACGCCTTCCTCCTACTTGACCAGGACCTGGTCGCGAAAAAGCTTGGTCCGCTCCGGCGGAAAGACCGCCCAGCACGCGTCGGACGGGACGGTGCGGCCCTCGGCCACGCGGGCCTTGAGGCGCGCGCAGCCGGACACCACGGTCACGATGCGGGTGCTGCCCTCGTTTTCCACGGCCACGACCCGCCCGGCCAGGGCGCCCGGCTTTTCCGATTCTGAAAGTTCCAGGTACAGGGGTCTGATGCCGATCTGGAATTCACCCGCCCCCGCCTTGGCGGCCACGGCCGGGTCCAGGCGGATGCGTCCGCAGTCCAGGACCGCGTCCCCGCCCTCCAGGGTGCAGGGCAGCAGGTTCATGCCGGGGCTGCCGATGAAGTAGCCCACGAAGGTGTGCGCCGGCTCGTCGAAGAGCTCGTCGGGCGCGCCCATCTGCAGCAGCGACCCGTCGTACATGATGGCGATCTTGTCGGCGAAGGTCATGGCCTCGGTCTGGTCGTGGGTCACGTAGATCAGCGTCAGCTTGAACTGCTGATGGATTTCCTTCAGCTTGCGGCGCAGCTGCCATTTGAGGTGCGGATCGATGACGGTCAGGGGCTCGTCGAAGAGGATGGCGGCCACGTCCTTGCGCACCAGGCCGCGCCCCAGGGAAATCTTCTGCTTGGCGTCGGCGGCCAGACCGCTGGCGCGCTTGCCGAGCACCGGAGCGAGGTCCAGAAGTTCGGCGATCTCGTGCACGCGGCTTCTGACCTCGCCCTCCTCCACCTTGCGGTTGCGCAGGGGGAAGGCCAGATTGTCGAAGACCGTCATGGTGTCGTAGAGCACCGGGAACTGGAAGACCTGGGCGATGTTGCGCTTCTCGGGCGGCAGAGTCGTGACGTCCCTGCCGTCGAAGAGCACCCTGCCCTGACTGGGGGTCAAGAGGCCCGAGATGATGTTCAGCATGGTCGTCTTGCCGCAGCCGCTGGAGCCGAGCAGCGCGTACGCCCCGCCGTCCTCCCAGACCGTATGCAGCCGCTTCAGGGCGAAGTCCTCGTCGCCCCTGGGGTTGGCCCGGTAGCTGTGGGCCATGTTCTCGAGTATGATTTCAGCCATGAAAAGCCTCGCTCAGGCGGAGCAGGTTGATGACGGGGATTTGACCAGCCTCTCGTCCTCCCCGAAGACGTAGACGTCGCAGGGCCGCACGAAGACGGACACCTCCTGACCCACCTTGAAGGACCGCACGCCCTGCTCCTGCAGGACCAGGGAGCGGTTGCGGTAGTGGAAATGGACGAAGGTCTCGGAGCCGTTGATCTCGGCCAGCTCGACCACGGTCCTGATCTCCACGTCCCCTTCGGTCTTGCGGGCCAGGTTGAAATGGTGGGAGCGGATGCCGAACTTGTACGTGCCGGGCGTGAGTCCCGCGAGGTGCCCCGTCAGGGGCAGGTCGATGCCGATACGCAAGTGGGCCCCCGCCGTGTCGATCTCGGCGGTGATGAAATTGATGGGCGGGTCGCTGAAGACCTCGGCCACCTTGGTCGTGGCCGGATTGTCGTAGACCTCGCTCGTGGGTCCGGTCTGCAGCACCCTGCCCTCGTGCATGACGATGATGTTGCCGCCGAGCATGAGGGCCTCGGTGGGCTCCGTCGTGGTGTAGACGACGACGGAGTCTCGCTGGCCGAAGATCTGCTGCAGTTCGTCGCGCAGCTCCTCGCGCAGCTTGTAGTCGAGGTTGACCAGGGGTTCGTCCAGGAGCAGGAGGTGGGCCTCCTTGACCAGGGCCCGGGCGATGGCCGTGCGCTGCTGCTGGCCGCCCGAGAGCTCGGCCGGCAGGCGCGAGAGCAGCGGCTCCAGATGGAGCATGCGGGCCGTCTCCAGGACGCGTTTCTCGATCTCGGCCTTGGGGGTCCCGGCGATGCGCAGGGGCGAGGCGATGTTGTCGAAGACGGTCTGGGAGGGGTAGTTGATGAACTGCTGGTAGACCATGGCCACGCTGCGGCGGCGCACGGACTCCCCGGTCACGTCCCGGCCGTCGGCGATGACCTTGCCCCGCGTGGGACGGTCCAGGCCGGCCATGATGCGCAAAAGCGACGTCTTGCCGGCCTGGGTGCGGCCAAGCAGCACATAGCGCTGGCCGGACTCGAAATTGAGGGAAACGTCCTTGAGGTGCGTTTCGCCGTCGACGATGCGGTCGATGGAATCAAGCTGAAGCCCCATGCGGCTCCTCCGTAAGGCGGGATGGGACGGCGGGCGCGATCGCCCGGCGTCATGTTCGCTAGCCTGTAGCAGACGAAATAAATTTTCTCAACTGAAAATGAAAATTGGTCAGCTAACCTATTTTTTTCGGAAATGCTCAGCTTTCCGATTCGCCCTCCCCGCCCACATACAACTCGACGTCGCCGCGGCGCATCTGCTCCTGGACGCTGGCCGGCGGGGCCTGGTCCGTGAACAGGGCGTCGATCTCGTCGATGTTGCCCAGACGGACCATGGCGTTGCGGCCGAACTTGGTGTGGTCGGTGACCAGGAAGACCTGGCGGGAGTTCTCCATGATGGCCCGGGCGGCGCGGACCTCGCGGTAGTCGAAGTCCAGGAGAGTGCCGTCCATGTCGATGCCGCTGATGCCAATGATGCCGAAGTCGACTTTGAACTGGCGGATGAAATCGATGGCCGCCTCGCCGACAATGCCGCCGTCGTGGTGGCGGATCAGGCCGCCAGCGACGATGATCTCGACCTCGGGATTGCCGGTCAGGATGGTGGCGACGTTCAGGCTGTTGGTGATGACCCGCAGATTCTTGTGGCCGCCCAGGGCCCGGGCCACCTCCTCGGTGGTCGTGCCTATGTTGATGAACAGGGATGACTTGTTGGGGATGGCCTCGGCCACCATGCGGCCGATGACCTTCTTCTCGGCCAGGCAGAGGACCTTGCGGTCCAGGTAGTCCATGTTCTCGGTGCTCAGGCAGGGGCCCGCCCCGCCGTGGTAGCGCTGCAGCAGGCCCTTGGCGCTCAGGGTGTTGATGTCGCGGCGCACGGACTGCGGGGTGATGCCGAAGTGCTCGGCCAGGGACTGGATGGTGGCGAAGCCCGTCTCCCGGACCATGCGGATCATCTCGGCGTGCCGCTGACGGACGGTGACGTGCCGGGCGCCGGTATCCTGCTCCTCGGGGCCAAATGCTTCGGTCATGACAACTCCTTTCGATTTCGAACAAAAAAATAAAAGAAATGTCGTTTTGAGAAAATAAATCTGGCAGAGTCCGGAAGCGTGTGCTACAAGGCGCCGCAACGGGGTCAAAATCGGCCCACGAATGCCTCTAGCACGGCTTTACGCTGATGACCAGCAGGATTTGTCCGGGTTGCGGAGGCGGCTGGTCGACGGGCTTTTCTGTTCGCTTTGTTCGCTTTCATTCATTCTTTTGCGGCGTTTCACGCCAACCGGGGAAAGCATGACCACCCTCCACACCCGCGTCCTGATCATCGGCGCCGGCGCCACGGGCGCGGGACTGCTGCGCGACCTCGCCCTGCGCGGGGTGCCGGCCCTGCTCATCGAACAGCGCGACGTCAATTCCGGGGCGTCGGGAGGCAACCATGGGCTGCTGCACAGCGGCGCGCGCTACGTGGCCTCGGACCGGGAGGCGGCCGAGGAATGTCGCGAGGAAGGCGACATCTTGCGCCGTCTGGCGCCGCAGTGCATCGAGGACACGGGCGGCCTCTTCGTGGCCGTGCGGGGCGACGACGAGCGCTACGTGGCCGATTTTCCCGGCCTCTGCGCCGCAAGCTCCGTGCCCTGCCGCGGCCTCGACCTGGGCACGGCCCGGGTCATGGAGCCCGCCCTCTCCCCGGACCTCGTGGCTGCCTTTGCCGTGCAGGACGGTGCCGTGGACCCCTTCATGCTTTCCCTGGACAACATCGCCCAGGCCCTGAGCCTGGGCAACTCCATGCGCCGCAACCTGGCCGCGCGGTCCATGGAGGTCGAGAACGGGCGCATCGTGCGCGTGCTGTGCCGGGACATCACCACGGGCGAGGATGTGCGCATCGAGGCCGACCTGGTGCTGAACGCCGCCGGGGCCTGGGCCGCGCGCGTGGCGTCCCTGGCCGGGGCGCGCATCGGCATGCTCTTCTCCATGGGGAGCCTGCTGATCACCCAGGACCGCATCGCCACGCGCGTCATCAACCGCCTGCGACGCCCGTCCGACGCCGACATCCTCGTGCCCGGCGGCACGGTCTCCATTCTCGGCACGACCTCCATCCGCGTGGCCTCGCCCGACGGCTGCCGCCCGAGCGTGACCGAGGCCGACCGGATCATCGACGACGCCCGGGCCATGCTGCCCATCCTCGATCGCACGCGCTACATCCGCGCCTACGCCGGGGTGCGGCCCCTAGTCTCCCTTGGCCCGGCCGGCGACGACCGCGCCGTGAGCCGCGGCTTCGCCCTCGTGGACCACGCTGCCGACGGTCTCGAAAATTTCATCACCATCACCGGCGGCAAGCTGACCACCTACCGCCTCATGGCCGAGAAGGCCGCGGACCTGGCCTGCGCCAAGCTGGGCGTCGCGGCTCCCTGCCTGACAAGGACGGAACCCCTGCCCGCCTCGACTCTGGGCCAGTGGACCGAGCCCGGCAAGGGCCCACGGGCCTGGGTCGACAGCCGCACCGAGGACGACCTGGTGCTGTGCGAGTGCGAGATGGTCTCGCGCGGGGTCATCGATTCCATCATCGACGAGGCCGGGGCCATGCGCGGCCGCTCCATGCTCAAGGCCATCGGCATGCGCAGCCGCGTGGGCAAGGGCCCCTGCCAGGGCGGGTTCTGCGGCCAGCGCGTGACCGGCCACCTCTACGACCGGGGCATGGTCGCCGGGATGCAGGGGCTGGCCGAGCTGAAAACGTTCACCGAACGCCGCTGGCGGGGCTTTTCGCCCATCCTGTGGGGCGTGCCGCTGATGCAGGCCGACCTGCAGGAGGCCCTGTATTGCGGCTCCATGGACCTCGAGTTCGGGCCGCCCCCCTCCACCCGTGACGACGATGGCGCCTGCGCGCCGGTCGCCAAGGAGCCGGCATGAAAACATATGATGTCATGGTCATCGGCTCGGGCTTCGCCGGCATGGCGGCCAGCCTGTTCGCCGCAAAGCGGGGGCTGTCCGTGGTCCAGGCCGGCGGCACGGGCGGCATCGACTTCAGCACGGGCTTCATCGATCTCCTGGCTGTGCACCCCGTGGCCGAGCAGCGCGTCTGGGAGGACCCCTTCGCCGCCCTGGTCGCCCTGCGCCGGGACCTGCCGCTGCACCCCTATGCCCATGTGGCCGACGACGAGATTGCGGCCGCCCTGGAGGAGTTCACCGGATTTCTCGAAGAGAATGGCCTTTGCTACACCGGCCGCCCAGGGCGCAACACCCTGGCCCTGACCTCGGCCGGCACCGTCAAGCCCACGTACCTGCTGCCCTGCTCCGCTTGGGGCGGGGTGGAGGCGCTGGAGGCCAAGGCTCCAACCCTGCTGGTCGACTTTCACGGCCTCAAGGGCATCTCGGCCCGGCAGATCGCCGAGGTGCGCGCGGACTGGCCGGGGCTGCGCACGGCCCGCGTCCGCTTCCCCGGCATGGGGGGCGAGCTGTATCCCGAACACATGGCCTGGAGCATGGCCGACCAGGCCAGGCGGATCGAACTGGCCGAGGCCGTCCGGCCGCTGCTGGGAGACGCGCGCTTCGTCGGGTTCCCGGCCATCTTCGGCATGACCGACACCATGGCCGTGGTCCGGCACATGGAGGAACTGCTGGGGCGCCGGGTCTTCGAGATCCCCACCCTGCCGCCGTCCATCGCCGGGCCCCGCCTGCGCGCGGCCTTCGATCGGGGCTTGCCCGCCCTGGGGGTGCGGACGTACACGCAGAAGCTCGTCAGCGCCGCCGAGGTGTCCGGCGAAATGTTTCATTTTACGGCTGGCAGCGGCTCCACGGCGGTGCGCATCGCCGCGCGGGGCGCCGTCCTGGCCAGCGGCCGCTTCTTCGGAAAGGGGCTCAAGGCCGACCGGCACGCCGTGCGCGAGGCCGTGTTCGACCTGCCCGTGCGCCAACCCGAAAAGCGGGAGGACTGGCACAGGGCCGAGTTCTTCGACCCGCGCGGCCACGAGATCAACCAGTCAGGGCTTGAAACCGACGCCGCCCTGCGGCCCCTCGGCGCCGACGGACGGCCATTCCACCCGCGCCTCCACGCCGCCGGGGCCATCCTGGCCCACCAGGACTGGATGCGTATGAAGTGCGGCGCGGGCCTGGCCATCGCCACGGCCTGCAAGGCGGTGCGGGAGCTGAGCCAAAATCTCTAAACACGCGGGAGCGGCATGGACTTCTTTTCCGCCGGACTCGGCCTTGCCTGTCTGAGCTTCGTCCTGGGTTTCGCCTGGCGCGTCCACGGCCGCCCCGGTAGCCGCCTGCCCGCCGCCTCCGAACAGGACCGCAGGAAAAGCGGCCTGGCCGCCGGTCTGGTGGACATCATCCTGCTGCGCCGCACTCTGCGCACCGGCAAGCTCCGCTGGGCAGGGCACACGCTCCTCATCCTGGGCTTCCTGCCCCTGCTTTTCCTGCACGCCATGGACGGGATCGTCACCCGCCCCCTCTTTTCCGGCTACGAACCGACCCTGGAGCCTTGGCAGTCGGCCCGCAACGCCCTGGGCCTGGCCGCCCTGGCGGGCCTTGGCCTGCTGGTCTGGCACAGGGGGCGGCGGCTGCGCGCCTTCAGCCGCGTCCAGGACTGGGCGCTTCTGGGACTGCTGGCCGCCGTGCTTCTGACCGGCTTCGTGCTGGAGGCCGCAAAGATGGCCTCGCCCGCGGACTTCGAGCGCATGGTCGCCGACTTTTTCCCCGAGGCCGACGGTGACGAGTTCATCGCCCTGCAGGCCCACTGGGCGCGGGAGAACGGCGTGCGCTTCGAACGCTTCCTGCCGACGGCCCCGGAAATCCTTGAGCAGGGCCGCGAACTGCACGAGGACCGCTGCGCCGGGTGTCACGCGCCAACCGCCACGGCCTTCGCCTCCCGGACCCTGGCCGACGCCCTGCCCGCAGGCGCCGTGCTTCCGCGGACCATGGCCCCGATCTTCTGGCATCTGCACGTCGGTCTGGCCTTTCTTGTCCTGGCCCTGCTGCCCTGGGGCAAGTTCCTGCATCCCCTGGCCTCACCGGCCAATCTCCTGGTCCGGGGAGGCCGTTGGGACAGCGGGTTTCCCGCCGCGCCTCCGGCCCGGAACCTGGCCTTGGAGGCCTGCACGCGCTGCGGCCAGTGCAGCCTGCACTGCAGCGTGGCGCCGAGCCGCCGCGTCCTCGGCAATGTCGACATCCTGCCCATGGACAAGCTCGCGGACCTGCGCAGTTGGCTGGACCGCAGCCTGGATGGCGCGCGACTGGCGGACCTGGTCGAAGGCAGCCACGTCTGCACCGAATGCCTGCGCTGCACCCAGGTCTGCCCGGCCGGCATCGACCTGCAGGATCTCTGGATATCCTCCAAGGCGGCGTTGTCGGAGGCCGGCAGGGCCGGGGTGGACGGCGAGATCCGCAAGCGCACGGCCGGCGAGTGGGCTCACGAGCTTGCCTCGCGCCGCCTGGGCAAGGTCGGTGCCAGCGGCTCCGGTCTGGCCGACCACGCCGAGTCCTTCTGGGGCTGCGTGCAGTGCACGACCTGCACGGGCGTCTGCCCGGTCGTGGCCGTGAGCACGGACCCGCAACGCGACTTGGACCTGACACCCCAGCAGATCATGAACTACCTGCGCATGGGCCTCAAGGCCCAGACCCTGGGCGCGCGCATGGTCTGGAGCTGCACGACCTGCTACAAGTGCCAGGAGCACTGTCCCCAAGGCGTGCCCGTGGCCGACATTCTCTATGAACTGCGCCAGCTCGGCGCCCGGACCCTGCGCCACAGGGGGAAGCCGTGATGCGTTACGCCTATTTCCCGGGCTGCAAGATCGCCCACCACCTGCCCGCCCACGGACTGAGCGTCGAAGCCGTCTGCGACCGTCTTGGCATCGGCCTGGAGCGGACGGAGTTCGCCTGTTGCGGCTACCCCGTGCGCCACGAGAGCCAGGACGCCGCGGTCTACTCCGCCCTGCGCGGCCTGGCCCAGGCCCAGAGCCTCGGGCTCGACCTCATGACGCCGTGCAAGTGCTGCTTCGGCAATTTCCAGCACGCCCGGTACCAGGCCGCCCAGGACGAAAACCTCATGCAGCGCATGAAGGATCTGTTGGCCGAGGAAGGGCTCCCCTTTCCCGAAACCGTCCGCGTCCGCCATCTGCTGCAGGTCCTGGACGAGAGCCTGGACGCGGTGTCGCAGGCCGTCACGCGCCCCCTGCGCAACCTGCGGCTGGCCTGCCACTACGGCTGCCACGCCCTGCGTCCGGCCGCCGTCACCCATTTCGACGACCCCCTTGGGCCGACCATTTTCGAACGCGTCGCGGCGGCGACCGGGGCCGTCCCGCTGCCCTGGGAGCTGCGCCTGGAGTGTTGCGGCTACCCCTTGCGCGGTCGCGACGAATCCATCTCGGACCTGCTCATGGCCAAGAAGCTGGCCAGCGCGGCGACTTCGGGCGCGGACGTGCTGGCCACGGCCTGCACCTACTGTCAGCTGCAGTTCGGCCAGGGCGAGGGACGCACCATCCCGGCCGTCCTTTTTTCGCAGATTCTGGGCCTGGCCCTGGGCCTGCCGCCGGAAGACCTCGGCCTGGCCCCCGACGCCCCGTGGCTCGGCCGCCTTGAGAAAGAATGATTTTTCTGTAGAGTCACCGCACCGCAAACCCTTTCTTCGGAGGAGAACATGGCCCGCTACGTAGGAGCAGTCGACCAGGGGACAACCAGCAGCCGCTTCATCATCTTCGACGAGCACGGCCGCATCGTGGCCATGGACCAGAAGGAGCACGAGCAGATCTACCCCCGGCCCGGCTGGGTCGAGCACGACCCCATGGAGATCTGGAACAACACCCAGGACGTCATCCGCGGGGCCCTGGCCAAGTCCGGCATCAAGGGTTCCGAGCTTTCGGCCGTGGGCATCACCAACCAGCGCGAAACCACGGTGGTCTGGGACCGCTTCACGGGCAAGCCCTACTACAACGCCATCGTCTGGCAGTGCACGCGCACCCACGACATCTGCAAGGAGCTCACGGCCGACGGCGGCCAGGACCGCTTCCGGGCCGTGACGGGCCTGCCCGTGGCCACGTATTTCTCCGGCCCCAAGATCCGCTGGATCCTGGACAACGTGCCCGAGGCCCGCGCGGCCGCCGACAAGGGCAACGCCCTGTTCGGGACCATCGAGACCTGGATCATCTGGTGGCTGACGGGCGGACCCAAGGGCGGCGCCCACGTGTCCGACGTGACCAACGCCAGCCGGACCATGCTCATGGACCTGAAGACCCTGGCCTGGGACGAGGACATCCTCAAGGTCATGGGCATCCCGGCCCAGGGTCTGCCGCGCATCGTGCCCTCGTCCGACAGCGCCACCTGGGGCCCGACCAGCGAGGACGGCCCCCTGGGCGCGCGCGTGCCGGTCTGCGGCGCCGTGGGCGACCAGCAGGCGGCCCTTGTCGGCCAGACCTGCTTCGCGCCGGGCGAGGCCAAGAACACCTACGGCACGGGCTGCTTCCTGCTCATGCACACGGGCCACGAGCCCATCCAGTCCCGCCACGGCCTCATCACCACCCTGGCCTACCAGTTCAGCGGCCGCAAACCCTCCTACTGCCTGGAAGGCTCCATCGCCATCGCCGGCGCCCTGGTGCAGTGGCTCCGCGACAACCTGCAGATGTTCTCCTCGGCCCCCGAGATCGAGCACCTGGCCCGCCAGGTCGAGGACACGGGCGGCATGTACATCGTGCCGGCCTTCTCGGGCCTCTACGCCCCCTACTGGCGCCCCGACGCACGAGGCGCCATGGTCGGCCTGACGCGCTACATCAACCGCAACCACATCGCCCGCGCCGTGCTCGAAGCCACGGCCTACCAGACCAAGGAGATCGTCGAGGCCATGAACAAGGACTCGGGCGTGGAGCTGAAGACCCTCAAGGCCGACGGCGGCATGGTCTTCAACGAGCTGCTCATGCAGTTCCAGGCCGACATCCTGAACGTGCCCGTGGTGCGCCCCAAGGTGGCCGAGACCACCTGCCTCGGCGCGGCCTACGCCGCCGGCATCGCGTCCGGCTTCTGGTCCGGCCGCGAGGAACTCTACAACAACTGGGAAGAGGACAAGCGCTGGATCCCCGACATGGAGGAAACCCGCCGCGCGGCCCTCTTCGCCGGCTGGAAGAAGGCCGTGACCCGGACGTTTGACTGGGTGGAATAGGAGCATTCGACCGATATTGAAGGGGGGCGTGATTTCCGCATTGAAATCACGCCCCCTTTGCTATGGACTTTGGACATGTCAGGGGTACAATCCGGTCTGATCCGTGCCGATGCACGTTCCGCGTGAGCAGCGGGGCGCATCCGCCGGTGCGGGATCCGATTTTCGAAGCATGAAAGGAGCGCCCCCATGTTCCGCATCCGCCCCATCTACGACACCACGGTGCCCATCGACGCCCAGCGCGTCGAGCAGGTGCAGGCCATTCTGGCCGAACGGTTTCCGCTCATCGCGGCCTCCGAGGTGGCGAGCCTCCCGGCCACCCTCAAAAACCCGCTGGGCAAGGGGTACCGGACCATCGTCTTCGTGGCCGAGGGTCAGCGCCGGGTGGTGCAGGGATTCGCCCTGCTGTGCCATTTCTCGGACCTGCGCTTCTGCTACCTGGACTACCTCTCGGTCAGCCTGCGCCACGGCGGGCGCGGCGTGGGTTCGGCCCTGTACGAACGGGTGCGCGAGGAGGCCAGGGCCCTGGGCGACACGGCCCTCTTCTTCGAATGCCTGCCCGACGACCCGGCCCTGTGCCGGGACCCGGAGCTGCTGCGCGAGAACGTGGCGCGGCTGCGCTTCTACGAACGTTACGGGGCGCGGCCGGTCGTCAACACGGCCTACGAGACCCCCCTTTCGCCCGAGGACGACTGCGCGCCCTATCTGGTGGCCGACCCGCTGGACAAGCCCTTCCGGCTGACGCGCGACCGCGCCCGGCACGTCATCCGCGCCGTGCTGGAGCGCAAGTACAAGGGGAAATGCTCGCCTGAGTACGTGCGCATGGTCCTCGACTCCATCCCGCCCGGCCCCCTGGCCTTGCGCGATTTCCGCTACGCCAGGGAGACCGTTCCCGTGCGGCCGCAGGTCATCAGCGCCGACCGGCGCATCGCCCTGGTCTGCAACGAGAAGCATTCCATCCATCATGTGCGCGAGCGCGGCTACGTCGAATCGCCGGTGCGCATGAGCACCATCCTGCGCGAGATCGAGAAGTCCGGGCTGTTCGACCGCCGCGAGGCACGGCATTTCTCGGAGCGGCACATCACGCAGGTCCATGACCGTCAGTTCGTGTCCTATTTCAAGACAGTCTGCGCCGCGCTGCCCGAAAAGAAATCCGTCTACCCCTACGTCTTCCCCATCCGCAACGCGACCCGGCCGCCCAAGGAGCTGGCCGTGCGCGCGGGCTACTACTGCATCGACACCTTCACCCCCCTGAACGGCAACGCCTACGCCGCGGCGCGCGGGGCCGTGGACTGCGGCCTGACAGCGGCCGAGGAGATCCTGGCCGGCCGGCGCCTGGCCTACGCACTGGTCCGCCCGCCCGGACACCACGCCGAACGCCGGGCTTTCGGCGGCTTCTGCTATTTCAACACGGCCGCCGTGGTGGCCCAGCGCCTCTGCGCCCACGGCCGGGTGGCGGTCCTCGACGTGGACTACCACCACGGCAACGGCACCCAGAACATCTTCTACGAGAGAGGCGACGTGCTGACGGTCTCCATCCACGGGCACCCGAGCTTCGCCTACCCGTATTTCAGCGGCTTCGCGGACGAGATCGGCGAAGGGCCCGGTTACGGTTTCAACCGCAACTACGCCCTGCCCGAGAAGATGGACGGCGAGCGGTACGCCGAGGTGCTGCGCCGCGCCCTGGCCTTCATCGCCGACTTCGACCCGGCCTTCCTGGTCGTCGGCCTCGGGCTGGACCCGGCCAAGGGCGACCCGACGGGCACCTGGGACCTGCAGGCCAGGGATTTCCTGCGCAACGGGAAGCTGATCGGGGGCCTCGGAAGGCATACGCTGGTGGTGCAGGAAGGCGGCTACCGCATCCGGTCCCTGGGCGTGAACGCCGCCAACTTCTTTCAGGGGCTTTTCGAAGGCGCGGCCGTGGCGCGGAGGCGCTGAAATGGCCGGACGGCCGGCGCTCCTGCGAGAGCGCCGACCGTCCGGGGATGGGGAATTTCACCGTGGCGGGCCTGTTTGCCCGCGGCCGTTCATCAACCGAGCAGGTCCAGAAGCTCCATGGGGTGGTCGATGATCACGGCCGCGCCCGAGGCCCGCAACTCGTCCTCAGCCCGGAACCCCCAGGTCACGCCCACGGGGAACATCCCTGCGCCCACGGCGGTGCGCATGTCCACGTCCGTGTCGCCGAGGTAGAGGATCTCCTCCGGGGCCACGCCCAGGTGTCGGATGACCTGCCGCGGCCCGGCCGGGTCCGGCTTGACCGGGACGCCCGGCATCTGGCCCAGGGTCAGGGCGAAGTCCCAGTCCGGGAGGAACGCGCCCATGCACAGCTCGGCGAACTCCTGAGGCTTGTTGGTCAGCACGGCCATGGGGATGTTCCTGGCCGTCAGGGCGTCGAGCAGTTCGGCCACGCCGTCGTAGAGACGGGTCTTGACCTTCCAGTTCGCCTTGTATTCCCGCAGGAAATCCTGCAGACACTCCGCGGCCAGGTCCTGCCGGTCGGCAGGGAGCGTGCGCAGCACGAGGTTCCTGGCCCCGCTCCCGACGAAGAAGCGGTAGGCGTCCACGGGGTGGACGGGCAGGTTCCTGCCCGCCAGGACCCGGTTCATGGCGTCAGCCAGGTCGTCCAGGGTATCGAGCAGGGTGCCGTCCATATCAAAAACAACAGCCTTGTATTTCACCGGTCTTTCCTTGTTTTCATGTTCTTTCCGGGTGTCATGCTAAGCCATGGGGGCGGCCCGGCAGCAGGCCGCTCCCGAATTTCCCCGGTTGGCGCGCCCTTCCCGGCTTCGGGTCCGATGACCGTTACGATCCGGGGAATATATTAGACAAGGTTAATCTTTTACTTGACGAGAATGATTACTATTAATAAGAGCTTTCCATCACACATGCACAGCACTCTCGAACACGCATAAGGAGCATAACCATGAGCGTACTCGTCACCAAAACCGCACCCGACTTCACCGCCCCCTGCGTCACCCCCGGCGGCGGAATCGACGATTTCACCCTTTCTTCCCTGCGCGGGAAATATGTCGTTCTTTTCTTCTGGCCCCTGGACTTCACCTTTGTCTGCCCGACGGAGATCATCGCCCACGACAAGCGCCTCAAGGAGTTCCGCGAGCGCGGCGTGGAACTCGTCGGCGTGTCCATCGACTCGCAGTTCACCCACTTCGCCTGGCGCAACACGCCCATCGAACAGGGCGGCATCGGCCCCATCGGCTTCCGCATGGTCGCCGACGTCAAGCACGAGATCGCCAAGGCCTACGGCATCGAGCACCCCGAGGCGGGCGTGGCCCTGCGCGCGTCCTTCCTTATCGACCGCGACGGCGTGGTCCAGCACCAGCAGGTCAACAACCTGCCCCTGGGCCGCAACGTCGACGAGATGATCCGCCTCGTGGACGCCCTGCAGTTCACGGAAAAATACGGCGAGGTCTGCCCGGCCGGCTGGCAGAAGGGCGACACGGGCATGAAGCCCGACGCGGGCGGCGTGGCCGACTTCCTGTCGAAGAACGTCGAAAAGCTTTAAGTCATCCCTTCCCTCCCTGGGCGGCCGGTCTGACAGGAACCGGCCGCCCGTCCTTTTCCGGCCTCCCGCTTTCTTGCCAAACCGCCCTTGCGGGTTATGGTTAGAAGGATCGACCCAACCGCTTCCGGGAGGTCATCCATGAGCTTGCCCGCCATCCTTACGGGACTCCTTCCCGCCCTTCTTCTTGTCCTCGTCTGCGCAGTGCCCGATGCACCCGCGCAGGACTACTCGTCCACCCATCACCGCTTCCGGCTCTCGGTCGCGGCCGACGGCCTCGCCCATCCCTGGGCCCTGGCCTTTCTGCCCGACGGCGATATCCTGGTCAGCGAACGCGAGGGACGGCTGCGCGTCATCCGCCACGGCCGTCTGCTGCCCGAACCGGTGCGGGGCCTGCCCGACGTGCGCGTCATGGGCCAGGGGGGCCTCTTGGACCTGCTGCCCCATCCCGACTTCCGCACGAACCGTCTGCTCTATTTCAGCTACGCCGCCGACCTGGACGGCGGGGTCACCACCCACGTGGCCCGAGCCAGACTCGAAAAGGACACGTTGTCGGACATCGACGTGCTCTTCCGTGCCGAACCGGCCTCCGGGGGCCGGGTGCATTTCGCCGGCCGGCTGGCTTTCGACCCCCAAGGCCACCTCTACGTCAGCGTCGGCGACCGGGGTGAGATGGAGCGCGCCCAGCGCCTTGGGGACCTGGCCGGCAAGGTCGTCCGCCTCCACGACGACGGCCGCGTCCCTGCAGACAACCCCTTCGTGGACACGCCCGGCGCCCGGCCCGAGATCTTCAGCTACGGCCACCGCAACATCCAGGGCATGGCCGTCCATCCCGGGACGGGCGAAGTCTGGACCCATGAGCACGGCCCGCGGGGCGGCGACGAAATCAACGTCATCCGGCCCGGAATGAACTACGGCTGGCCCGTGGTCACCCTGGGCATCGACTACACGGGCTTCACCATCGGCGACGGACTGAAACACGTGCCGGGCATGGCCGACCCGCTGCATTACTGGATTCCGTCCATCGCTCCGTCGGGCATGGCCTTTTACGCTTCGGACAGGTTCAGCCGCTGGAAGGGGGATCTGTTCGTCGGGGCGCTGGTGCAGCGCCACCTGGTCAGACTGCGGCTGGCCGGCGAGGTGGTGGTCGAGGAGGAACGCCTGCTGGAGGACCTGGGACGGCGCATCCGCGACGTACGGGTCGGGCCCGACGGCAGCCTGTGGCTCCTGACGGACCACGACCTCGGACAGGTCCTGCGGCTCGACCCCCTGGACTAGAAGCGGAACCGCCCCCCCAGCTCCTGCAGGTGCCCGGCCAGTGCCGCCAGACTTTCGGCGCGCTGAAGGACCACCGCGCTTTCGGCCCGCATGGAGTCGGCGGCGGACGCTTCCGACCTCGATGGGGCCGCGTGAGGCGGGGAAAGGCGGGGTCTGGAGGGGTGAGCTTCTCCTCCCTCATCGACTGCGTTACGGACGCACCGATAGGGAGGAGACCGGCTCAATCGGAAAGCCAGAAGAAGGACAGGGGAGCGATGACGATCTCTCCTTCCTGCACGCGTACCGTTTCTCCTGTGCAGAGATCCGTCATGGCGCCGTGCTGGAAGAATCCGTGCACGGAGATGTCCTGGACCGCCATGGCCTGGGGCTCGACGTTGAAGTTGGCGGCCACCAGCACCCGGGACCTGCAGTTTTCGGGGTCCGTGCGCGCGTAGACCAGCAGGTTCGGGTTGCCCACGGCGATGATCTGGCGGTTGTCGAAGTCCGCGAAGGCCGGGATTTCCTTGCGCAGGGCGATGAGGTGCTTGAGGCCAGAGAAGATGCGCTGCTCCACCGTGCCGTTCTCGTGGCGCTTGTCCGCCTTGTCCCAGTCGAAGCGCGAGCGGTGCAGCCAGCGCGTGTCGTGCTGGGTGGCGGGGTTTTCCAGGAAATCCATGTTGTTCAGGGTGCCGATGGCGTCGCCGTAGTACAGCAGCGGCATCCCTCCGAAGGACAGGATGACGCCGTGCAGGAGGAGAATCGTCTTCACGGCCGCATCCACGGCCCCTTCGTCCCCGCTTTTCAAGGCCGTTTCGAGGCCCACGAGGGAGGCCAGGGAACCGGCGATGCGCGCGTCGCCGGTCTTTTCGTTGGTGCCGAAGGGCATGCCGCAGGACGGCGAGGCCGGGTAGTCCCCGGTGAAGTAGTCGATGAGGAAGGAGCGATGCAGGGCGGGATCGTAACCGGCCGCGCGCACGTCCTCGTCGTCGAAGCCCAGGCCGATGTCGTCGTGGCAGCGCACGTAGTTGAGCCATGTGGCCCGCTCCAGCTTCTGCGGCAGGTTGCCGACGCCCTGGACCAGGAGTTTCGCGTTCTTGGTGGCCACGGCGTCCCACAGCAAAGCCATGAGGGTGGCGTTGTAGGCGATCTCGCACTCCTTGGAGTAGATGGCATGCTCACCGAAGTACTTGGCTATCTCGCTCGGGGCGACGATGGCCTCGGCGATGAACAGCACGCCCGGAGCCGTAACCTGGCAGCAGTCCTTCATCAGGCGCAGGATGAGGTGCGCCTCGCGCTCGTTCTGGCAGGTGCTGCCGATCTTCTTCCAAAGAAAGGCCACTGCGTCGAGGCGCAGGATGTCGGCCCCCTTGTTGGCCCAGAAGAGGATGATGTCGATCATTTCGATGAGCACGGCCGGATTGCGGTAGTTCAGGTCCCACTGGTAGGAGTTGAAGACCGTCATGACCCACTTGCCCATGGCCTCATCCCAGGTGAAGTTTCCCGGTGAGGTGGCCGGAAAGATTTCGGGCATGGACTCCTCGTAGGCGTCGGGGGTCGCGCGGTCGTCGAAGGCGTAGTAGTACTCCTGATACGTCTTCTCCCCTGCCCTGGCCCGCGCGGCCCACTCGTGCTCATCCGAGGTGTGGTTGACCACCACGTCCAGAACCAGCAGCATCTCCCTGCTGCGCATGGCCCCCGATAGCTCCGTAAGGTCGTTCATGGTGCCGTACCGTTCGTCGATCTTCCTGAAGTCGCGCACGGCGTAGCCCCCGTCGTTGTTCCCGGTGGGACAGTCGAGGATGGGCATGACGTGAACCATGTTCACGCCGAGTTCCTGCATGTAGGACAGCCTGTCCTTGAGTCCCTTCAGGTCGTCGGCGAAGCGGTCGCAGTACAGGGTCATGGCCACCCACTTCTGGTTCAGGAACCAGTTGTAGTTGACCTCACGGGCTATGTCCGAGCGCCGCAGGACCGGACCGCGCTCGATGTAGCGCAAGGCCAGGGTCTCCACCAGCCGGACCATCTGGCTCTTGAAGTCGGGTCGTTCACCGTAGAGGAGCTTGAACAGCGAATAGATGGCGTAAAAGTTCGCCCCCAGGCGCGTGTAAAAGCGGCGTAACCTGTATTTGCCGATCTCGGGGTTGAGCTTGGCTAGAATTTCGTTCAGCAGTGCGTGGGATGCCTGTTCGTACATCAGTTCTCCTTGTTGCGTATGATTTCGCGCAGCCACGCGTCGATCTCGGGCCAGAAATGCGCGGCGCCCTCCAGAATGCCCGCGGCGTAGTTGCCGTTCATGCCCAGGTAGCCCCCGGCGACGTGCAGGGCGGCCCCCTTCTCCCGCGCCAGCAGCGTCTTGATGTCCCCGTCCGCGTTGGCCACCAGCACCGCCGGGATGTCGCTGGCCAGCACGTCGAGGTCGTTGCCGCTGTCGCCGGCGAACAGGGTGTCGCGGGGCCCGAAGCCCTCCCGGTCCATGAGAAAGCGGATGGCGGGCAGCTTCCCGGCCCGGGCCGGAAGCACGTCCAGAAGCCCCGCCCCGGCCAGGGTGTCCACGCTCCAGACCAGCCTGGCCCTAAGATGCGCCCGGCGCAGCCGAAGCCTCGCCTCGTCCATGAGCGTCCTGTGGTCGGCCTCCAGGGACACGTAATAGCTCAGCTTGTGCCGGCCCTGCTTCTCGTGTTCCTGCAGCTGCAGGCCGCCCAGGTCCGAGAGCAGGTCGTGAAGGTCCATCGAGGCGAGGCCCGCCCAGTCCGGGGCGAGGTGCTCGCTCCACTCGGCCCAGGGAGTCCACGGGTCCGTGCCGGTGAGATAGATGGTCGAGCCCACGTCGGCCACGGCGAAGTCCGGACTGGGCAGCCCGAATTCGAGGATGGCGCTCTCGACGAGTTCGCGGTGGCGGCCCGTGACATAGGCCAGACGGACGTCCGGGCGGGCCGCCAGGGCGGCGAAGAGGTCCGGGGCCTCGGGCGACAGGGGCTGCGGCCCGTTGGGGATGAGCGTCCTGTCGAGGTCGGTGCAGAGCAGGCGGCGCGTCACTCCCGCTTCTCCCCGGCTCCAAAGCCGTAGTACTCCATGGCCTCGAGGACCCCTTCGGCGTGGGAGGCCTTGGCGAAATAGATGTTGTCGACGCTGGCCAGGCCGGAAAGTTCCATGATGTGCCGGCTGTCCACAACGGTGCCCAGGGTGTTGCCGCGCAGCATGTCGGCGTCGGCGCCCGTGACCCCGGCGACCATGGTGTTTTCGAGGGGGAAGTCCAGATGCTCGGCGCACCAGCGCAGGGCGAGCCCCTTGGAGGCGCGCACGGGCAGCACGTCGAGGTACTGCTCGAAGGAGACGAAGACGTTCACGGCCTGATCGGCGCGCTGCAGGGTCTGTCTTATCTCCTGCTCGCCGACGATGTTGGTGTCGATGTAGTAGCTGATCTTGAAGTCGCTCTGGTGCTGCTTGGGCTGGCGGGTCAGGCCCGGCACGTCGCGCAGGGCGGCGCGCACCAGCCTCGGCGTCCAGAGGTGGTTGATGTGGCGCTGCCAGGTGGAGTCCTCGGTCAGGTTTGGGGCGTAGTGGATCTCGGTGCCCTGGCCGGAGATGAGGATGTCGGGCTGGGGCATGCGGTGCCTGCGCAGGGTGGCCAGGGCGTCGTCCAGGCGGCGGCCCGTGGTGATGCCGAAAATGACGGACTTGCGCAGGCGGTGAACGGTTTCCAGCAGCCGCCGCAGGGACGCCTCGTCGCCCAGCAGGCTCAGGTCCAGCTCCACGAACAGGGCCTGCCGACGCGTCAGCCCCTGCAGGATGAGTGGGCACGCCCGGGGCAGGGGTTCCGTCTTGTCCACCAGCGGCCGGATCACGTCGAGGTATTTGTCCACGTGGGCCTTCCAGGAGTAATGCCGGCTCACTCCCGCGATGCCGTTCGCGGCGAAACGCCTCCAGGACGCCCTGTCCGTGATGACGCGGAGCATGGTTTCGGCCATGGCCTCCTTGTCCAGAGGATCGACGAGATACCCGTTGCCGCAGTTGCCGATGATGTCCCGCGGTCCGCCGTCCTCGGTGGCCACCAGCGGCAGGCCGCAGGCCGCGGCTTCGAGCAGGGTCAGGCCGAAGGGCTCCGTCAGGGCGGGGTTGACGAAGACGCCGCGCGTCGCGGCGGCCAGACGGTAAAGAACGGCCACGTCGTCGGGCCGGTGATGCCTGGGATAGGCGACGCTGCCGTACAGATCGTGGCGGTCCACGGCCAACAGGATGTCCGTCAGCACCTCCCTGGCCCCTTCGTCCATGTCCTGGATGTCGTCGCGGTTGCCGGCCACGACGACCAGATTGGCGGCCTCGCGCAGCCGCGGCGATTCGCCGAAGGCGTCGATGAGGGTGACGATGTTCTTCTTCGGGTCCGGCCGTGACAGGGCCAGGATCATGGGCTTGGAGCTGCGCTTCAGGAACCGCCTGAGTTCCCGCCCGATGTCCGTGCCCCACTCGTTTTCCCGCGACGGGTAAAAGCGCGACATGTCCGTCCCGGGCGGGACGACGCGCATGCGCTCGGGCTGGTAGAAGTCATAGAGGCCGTACTGTTCCTCGACTTCCTGCCGGGTGCTGGTGATGACGCGCTCGGCCACGCTCAGGGTCGTCTCCTCGGCCTCAATGCGGCGCGAAATGTTGTACGTGCCTTCGAGCTGGAGGCGAGTGGCGCCGCTTGCCAGCAGCCGCAGCCGCTTGCTGCGGCCCAGCGAGTGGCCGGTGTGCACCAGCGGGATGCCGAGCTGGTTGGCCAGCCGTGCGCCGACGTACCCGGCGTCGGCATAGTGGCTGTGGATGACGTCGGGCATGCGGTCCTGACTGCGCAGGAAGGTCACGACGTTGTCGGAGAAGCTGTCGAGGTGGTCCCAGAGGAGCTCCTTGCGGATGTACCCTTCCTCGCCGCACTCGATGCGCACGATGGTCGCCTTTTCGGTCAGGGGCTCTTCCACGACGGCGTAATCCGGGCTGACCGCCGGGTCCACGACGCGCCGGGTCAGCAGCACCGCCCTTTCGACCTCCCGGCTCTCGCCCAGAGCCCGGGCCAGTTCCACTACGTACTTGACCTGCCCCCCCGTGTCCGCATCGCGGCCCAGTTCGGGGTCACGCCCACGGACCAGGCCGTGCACGCTCAGCAGCACGATGAACAGGGGCGCCTGCGTCATGCGCCTGCGGGCGCTCATGGGCTCCACTCCCGGAAAAAGGGCCGGTAAAACTCTGCGCTGTCCGGCACGGCGCCGCGAAGGCCGCAGATGGCCCTGGCGAAGGCGTCGGCCCGGTTCAGGGTTTCCGGCAGGGGCCAGCCGGACACGGCGCCGAGGATGCACACGGCAGCGAACCCGTCCCCGGCGCCCACGGCGTCGACCACGTCCGGCTGCTCGAAGGCCAGGGGCGTCGCGGTCCACTCCCCTCCATCCACAACCTGCCAGGCGCCCTCCTCGGCGCAGGTCACGATGGCGCGGCCGATACCGAAGTCGCGCATCAGCGCGCGTACGCGGTCTTCCTGGTCCTCCCCGTCCAGCCCGAGCAGGCGTCCGAGGGTCATGAGCTCCTCGGCGTTGATCTTGATGATGTCGGCCTGCGACAGCGAAAAGCGGATCGTGTCTTCCGTGTACCAGGGGGTGCGCAGGTTAAGGTCAACGAACCGGGGTGCGGGGGCCGCCGCGAGGACGGCTTCCAGGGCGCTACGCGAAACGCCCCCGCGCTGGCTGAGGGTGCCGAAGTAGACCATGGACGGCTCGCTGGCGGCCGCAGCCGAGCGAGCCGCTTCGGGATCGATGAAGTCGAACGCCTGTGCGGGCGGGATTTCGAAACGGTGCCCCCCCGTCTCCATGCGCACCTGCACCCGCCCCGTGGGGCGGTCGCCGTCGATCTGCACCGCCCGGGCATCCATGCCTGCCGAGGCCATGGCCGCGAGGATTTCCCGGCCCAAGTCGTCGTCGCCAACGCGGGAGACGAGCAGCGTGTCCAACCCGAAAGCGGCCAGATGCCGCGCGACGTTGAAGGGCGCGCCGCCGAGGACGCTGCGGTCGGGAAACACGTCGGCCAGGATCTCTCCGAACAGGACGACGGTTCGCCTTTTGGGTGCGGCGGAGTCCGTCTCTTCGGCATTGCGCCGGGGAATCTGTCGTGTGGTCATGCTCTCAATCCAATTCGTATGAGGTGAATGTTCCTGAAATACAATGTCATTATCGACTTCTCTATATTCTCAGCAAAAATGGTGCTCACAATGACGCAGCGATGGGCAGGAACCGAATGTCTGCGGGAAGCCCTGTCTGAAGGAAAAGGCGGAGGTGCGGCGAAGCGATGAATGCACAATGCGCTGGGTATATATTTTAGACCCATACATTGCGTTTTCGGATCGTGTCAACCTTGCGGTGATTGTCGGCACATGCCACGATATCCGGCCAAAGGTGCAGAACCCGGAAACCACGCTTTGCAAGGTTGGAAAGAATATTTGGACTGACGGGCGACATGCGTTTATGCCTCTGGCCACTGCCAGGGAGCCCGAAGTGACGGCATGTCGGATACTTTACGCTGTAATTTCGGTTTGTTGCAACATAAACAAGGATGAAATTGTATGAATATGAACTCCGCTGAACTCGTGTATTTTTCTCCGACGGGCACGACGAAAACCATTGTCGCGGGCATCGCGGAGGGTCTTGGCGCGCGGCCTTCGTTCCACGACATGACCGCCCAAAGCGGGTTAAGGGAAGGCCACTCCGCCGGTGAAATCGTCGTCATCGGCGTTCCCGTGCACGCCGGGCGCGTGCCGGAGCTGGCTGCGGCCCGTCTGCGCGCAGAGGTGCGCGGCGAGGGGCGGCCGGCGGTTCTGGCTGTGGTCTACGGCAATCGGGCCTTCGAGGACGCCCTGCTCGAACTGCGCGACCTGGCCCTGGAACTGGGCTTCGTCCCTGTAGCCGGCGCGGCCTTCATCGGCGAGCATTCCTTCTCCACGCCGCAGTGGCCCGTGGCCCAGGGCCGACCCGACGCCGCGGACCTGTACAAGGCCCGTGCCTTCGGCCGCTCCGTGCGCGAGCTGTTGGACGGGGTGCCGAAGCCGGCCGACCTGCGGCCCCTGGAGGTGCCCGGCAACTTCCCCTACCGCCAGGGCGTGCAGCCTTCGCCCATCTGCCCCGAAACCGACGCGCAATCGTGCATTCTGTGCGGCGAGTGCGCCCGCACCTGCCCTTCCGGGGCCATCGCCCTGGCTGAAGACAGCGTGCTGACGGAGGCCTCCCTGTGTCTGCGCTGCTGCGCCTGCACCCGCGCCTGCCCCACCGGGGCCCGGGTCATGCGCCACGAAAAAATCCTTGAATTCGGCCGGATGCTGTCGACGCAGTACGCGCAACGCAGGGAGCCGGAGTTTTTTCTGGACAATGAGGACGGTGCCCCCCGGTCCGCATAGCACGCGCCGATACATTCATTGCAGATCCATTTGCCCTATCGATTTGTTTCGACCCATCCTTTTGGGATAATTGCTCGAATAAATCATTTCCCAAGGGAGGCATCGATGAAACGTTCCATGCATTTTGCGGTCCTGGCGGCCCTCTTTCTCTTCACGTGCACGGCGGCGCGGGCCGACATGCTCCAGCAGTTCGCGGGCCAGAAGGGCAAGATCGACATCGCCGGCGGCACGGCGCACATCCCGGTCATGAACGAGGCGGCCAAGCGGATCATGACCGTCAACCCGGACATCCGCATCACCGTCGAGGGCGGCGGGACCGGAGTGGGCGTGCAGAAGGCGGGAGAGGGCCTGGTGGACATCGGCAACACCGGCCGCGCCCTGTCCGCGGAAGAGGTCGCCAAGTACGGCCTGGTCTCCTTCCCCTTCGCCGTGGACGGCGTGACCGTCGTCCTGAATCCGGCCAACGCCGTGAAGGAGCTGACCGCCGCGCAGGTTCAGGACATCTTTGCCGGCAAGATCACCAACTGGAAGGACGTAGGCGGGGCCGACGCGGCCATCACCCTCTACACCCGCGACGAGGCCAGCGGCACGCGCGAAGTGTTCTGGGAGAAGCTGCTGAAGAAGGGCGCCGTGGCCGACAAGGCCAACGTGGTCGCCTCCAACGGGGCCATGAAGGTCGCCGTCTCCCAGGACGCATCCGGCATCGGGTACATGAGCATCGGGTTCGTGGACGCCACGGTCAAGGCGCCCCTGCTCGACGGCGTGGAGCCCTCCCAGGCCAACGCCACCTCCGGCGCCTACAAGGTCGCCCGCAAGCTGTTCATGAACACCAAGGGCGCCCCCCAGGGCCTGACCAAGCTCTTCATCGACTACGTGACCGGTCCGGAGTGCACGGACATCATCTCCAAGGCCGGGTACATCCCGCTCAAGTAGGCGCGTGCGACAGACTCACACCTGCCGGCAAAATTCCACCCGGTTTTGCCGGCAGCTTTTTTACGACCGGGCGGCCAGGGCCCTGTCCTGCGGCGCGGGGTTCGTCTCCCTGGCGACGCTGGCCGCCATTTTCGCCTTCCTGGCGCTCTTGAGCCTGCCCCTCTTCACCCAGGGGCAATGGGACAGCGTCCTTCAGACGGTCTGGCGTCCCTTCGAGGGCCGGTACGGCATCGGGCCCATGGTCGCCGGATCCCTGATCCTGAGCTGCTCGGCCTTCGCCCTGGCCTACCCGCTGGGCGTCGGCGTCTGCCTTTTCGTTCTCGGGACCAAGGGCGGGCTCCTGCGCCGCGCGACCATGGGGGTGGTGACCTTCATGACGGCCATCCCCACCGTGGTCTACGGCTTCGTGTCCGTCTTCCTC
Source organism: Desulfomicrobium escambiense DSM 10707 (assembly GCF_000428825.1). Lineage (NCBI taxonomy): Bacteria > Pseudomonadati > Thermodesulfobacteriota > Desulfovibrionia > Desulfovibrionales > Desulfomicrobiaceae > Desulfomicrobium > Desulfomicrobium escambiense. The sequence goes on from NZ_AUAR01000013.1 coordinate 57,570, forward strand.
CTCGTGCCGCTCCTGGGCAGGGCCTTCGGCGGCAGAGGCCCGTCGCTGCTGGCCGCCGTCCTGACGCTGGCCCTGCTCGTCCTGCCGACCATCGTCCTGTTCCTGCACGGGTCCATGCGCGAGACCGAGGAACGCACCCGCCTGACCAGCGCGGCCCTGGGGTTCACACCCATGCAGGCCCTGCTTCTGGTGGTCCTGCCCGGATCGGCTGCCGGGCTGCGCACGGCGGCGGTCATGGGCTGGTGCCGGGCCCTGAGCGACACCCTCATCCCCCTCATGCTGGCCGGCAACGCGCCGCAGTTTCCGGAGTCCCTGTTCGACTCCGTCCGCACCCTGACGGCGCACATCGCCCTGGTCGTGGCCATGGACAACAGTTCACCGGCCTTTCACTCCCTCTTCGCCTGCGGACTGACGCTCTTCGGCGTCAGCCTCGCCGCGCAGGCCGCGTTGCGTCCGCGGTCCGGAACGTCCGGACCCATGAGTGATTGGACCCTCGACCTGCTGTCCTTCATGGCGGCGCGCCCCGCATGCCGGGCCCTGGTCTCGGTCTGGGCCTTCCTGTCCGCCGCGGCGGTGCTGGCGTCCGTCGGCGCCCTGCTCGTCTTTCTGCTGTCGCGCAGCCTGCCCGTCCTCGACCTGCGCCTGTTTTTCGGCGACACGCCCATATTGTCTGCGCTCCTTGGGCGGCAGCCGGTCTGGGACGGGCTTTTCGCCGCCTGCGCCGGAACCCTGGCCCTCGTAATCCTGGCCTCGCTCATGGCCATCCCCGTGGGCATCGCCGGGGGCGTCGCCCTGTCCCAGTACCTGCGGGGCCCGTCGGCCGCGGCCCTGCGCTTCTCGGCCAACGCCTTGGCCGGCGTGCCGTCCATCGTCATGGGCCTTTTCGGCTTCTCGCTGATCATCCTCCTGCGGCACACCGTCGCGCCAGAGGCCAACACAAGCCTGCTGCTCTCGGCCGTGTGCATCGCCCTGCTCGTCCTGCCGTACACCATCAACGCCACGGCCCAGTCCCTGGACACCCTGCCCAAGGAGCTGCGCCTGCTGGGCCCGAGCCTGGGCATGACCTCCTGGCAGAGCCTGCGGCGCATCCTGCTGCCCGCCGCGGGCCGGGGGATTCTCGGCGGCGTGGTCCTGTCCATGGGCCGCGCGGCCGAGGATACGGCCGTCATCCTCCTGACCGGGGTCGTGGCCCACGGCGGCCTGCCGCGCGGGCTCTTCGACAAGTTCGAGGCCCTGCCCTTCACCATCTACTACCTGGCCGCCCAGTACCAGAGCGCCCACGACCTGGCCAAAGGCTTCGGCGCGGCCCTGACCCTGCTCGCCCTGACCGTCCTGCTGTTCTGCATCGCGCGGGCCCTGCAGGGCCGCATGGAGAGGGAATGGAAACACTGAACCCGCATTTCACCCTGCGCGGCGTGGGCGTGACCCTGAACGGCCGCCGCATCCTCGAAGGCATCGACCTCGATATCCCCAAGGGGCGCGCGACCTTCATCATGGGACGCTCCGGGGCCGGCAAGACCACCCTGCTGCGCGTGCTGAACCGCCTCAATGAATGCTTTCCCGGCAGCGAAACCTCCGGAGAGGTGCTGCTGCACCTGGATTGCGGCATCGTCCGGCCCTACGCCGGCGACATAGCCCTGCCGGAGCTGCGGCGCCTGGTCGGCATGGTCTTCCAGCACCCCAACGTCCTGCCCATGAGCATCGCGGGCAACATCGCCATGCCACTGACCACGGTCCGCGGCTGCGGCCGCGGCGAGGCCATGGAGGCGGCCCGCGTGGCCCTGCAGGAGGCGCGGCTCTGGGAGGAGGTCCGCGACAGGCTGGATGCCGACGCCCGCACCCTGTCGGGCGGCCAGCAGCAGCGCCTCTGCCTGGCCCGGACCCTGGCCATGAAACCAGATGTCCTGCTCCTGGACGAGCCCACGTCGTCCCTCGACTTCATGGCGGCCAGGGGCATCGAGGATCTGCTTGCGGGGCTGAAGGGCCGCTACACGCTGGTGGTCGTCTCCCATGGGAGGGAGTTTGCGGCGAGACTGGCGGACGACATCGTCATCCTGCGGGACGGACGGGTGCACGGGCATTCCGGGGACATCGACGCAGACCTCGAGGCTGGTCAGGAGGGACTTGAAACGCGTCCTTGAAAGCAGCGGCCTTCGCGCCGCATGCGATACGGCGCCCACCAATCACCTGACCGGTGAAACGACGGGCACCGGCTCGTTCCAGCGCTATTTCTTCAGTTCCTTGTGGCAGAACCACCAGTCGTAGCATTCGTGTTCTTCCATGCGCTTCTTCGCATCCTTTTCACTGGTCGCCGGGGGAATGATTACCCGGTCGCCGATAAGCTCGTTATGGGGCCACCCGGCAGGTATCGCACCCTGCTTGTCCGAAACCTGCAACGCCTTCACCGTGCGGACGATCTCGTCCATGTTCCGACCGATCTCCTGCGGATAGTACATGATGAGCCGCACCTTTCCGTCCGGGTCGACAAGAGCGTCAACTGGAAGCAGCACCAGCCCAAGTACATGGCCAGTCTGCTCAAGGCCATGTTCAAGGACGCGGACCTCGACACCGGCTACTCGTGGCTGCCCAAGCTCGACGACGGCCAGGACGCCTCCTGGCTGGTCCTCTTCGACGAGATGCTCAAGGGCAAGTTCAAGGGCTTCTTCGCCTGGGGCATGAATCCGGCTGTCAGCGGCGCCAACAGCCACAAGACCCGTGAAGCCCTGACCAAGCTGGACTGGATGGTCAACGTCAACATCTACGAGAACGAGACCGGCTCTTTCTGGAAGGGCCCGGACATGAACCCCAAGGACATCAAGACCGAAGTCTTCTTCCTGCCATGCGCGGTGTCCGTGGAGAAGGAAGGGTCCATCACCAACACCGGCCGATGGGTGCAGTGGCGCTACGCCGGCCCGAAACCCATGGGCAAGTGCCGTCCCGACGGTGACCTGATCTATGAACTGGCCCTGAAGCTCCAGGAGATGTACTCCAAGGACAAGGGCGCCTTCCCCGGACCAATCCTGGGGCTGAACACCCAGGATTGGGGCAACGGGCATGAGTTCGAGCCGCGAAAGGTGGCCAAGCTCATCAACGGCTACTACCTCAAAGACACGGTGGTGAAGGCCGCCGACGGCACCGAGACCGTCATGAAGGCCGGCAGCCAGGTCAACGGCTTTCCCAGCCTGAAAGACGACGGCTCGACCTGCTCCGGCAACTGGATCTATTGCGGCGGCTATACCGACAAGGGCAACCTTTACGAGCGCCGCGACAAGACGCAGACGCCCGAGCAGGCCACGGTCGGCATGTTCCCCAACTGGTCCTGGGCTTGGCCAATGAACCGGCGCGTGCTCTACAACCGGGCCTCGGTGGACCTGAACGGCAAGCCCTACCAGCCAAACAAGCCTGTTTTGGCCTGGGACGGAGCGAACAAGAAGTGGCTCATCGACGTGGTCGACGGAGGCGGCGACGCCGGCGCCAAGCACCCGTTCATCATGCAGCAGCACGGCATGGGCGCCCTTTACGGCCCCGGCCTGAACGAAGGCCCGTTCCCGGAGCACTACGAGCCCATGGAATGCCCCGTGGCCGAGCACCCGTTCTCCAAGACGCTCAACAACCCCGCAGCGCTCATCTTTGCCGGCGAGGAGAAGAAGCGCGCCGTGTGCGACCCGCGCTACCCCTTCATCTGCACTTCCATCCGCGTCACCGAGCACTGGCAGACCGGCCTCATGACCCGCTGGCAGCCCTGGCTGGTCGAGGCCCAGCCCCAGATGTTCTGCGAGATGAGCGAGGAACTGGCAGAAGTCAAAGGCATTAAAAACGGCGAGAAGGTCATTCTGGAGAACCCGCGTGGCCAAACCTGGGCTATAGCCATCGTCACCAAGCGCCTGAAGCCCATGAACATCATGGGCACGCCGATGCATCTCGTCGCCATCCCCTGGCATTATGGCTGGATCTGGCCCAAGGAAGGCGGCGACGCGGCCAATCTGCTGACGCCCAGCGTCGGCGACGCCAACACGAGCATCTCGGAAACCAAGGCCTTCATGGTCAACGTGAAGAAAGCGTAAGGAGCGAACATGTCCGGAAAATCATTCTTCGTCGATCTGACCAAATGTACGGCCTGCCGCGGCTGCCAGGTGGCCTGCAAGCAGTGGAACAAGCTCCCGGCCGAGGAGACCAGAAACCACGGGTCCCATCAGAACCCCATGGACGTCTCGGCCATCACCTACAAGACCGTGCACATGAAGGAAGTGGCCGACGACAAGGGCTTCATGGCCGCCTGGCTGTTCTTCCCCGAACAGTGCCGGCACTGCACCGAACCCCCGTGCAAGATGACCGCCGACGCTTACGACGACAAGGCGATCATCCAGGACGAGGCCACGGGTGCAGTCATCTTCACGGAAAGGACCAAGGATCTCCCGGATTTCGATGAAATCCGAGAGGCCTGTCCCTACAACATTCCGCGTCAGAACGCGGAAACAAAGGTCATGACCAAGTGCACCATGTGCCTTGACCGCGTGCAGAACGGCCTGAAGCCAGCCTGCGTGCAGTCATGCCCCACCGGAACCATGAACTTCGGAGATCGGGACGAAATGCTGGCGTTGGCCGAAAAACGACTGGCCGAGGTGCAGAAGAAATACCCGGACGCGGTGTTGGGCGACGCCGAGTCCACCAGGGTCATCTATCTGTACCAGGTTGATCCCAAATCGTACCACCCGTACTCGGTGGCCGACGCGTCGATGCCCGGCCTCATGAACCGCAAGGCCATGTTCGCCAGACTGTTCGGCTCGAGATCCAGAAGCAAGGCCTAAGGGCCTCCTCCATCGGCAGGCCGGGAAGGCAACTTCCCGGCCTTTCTTGCGTGCCACTGGCGTGTTCGACATGCCACAAGCGATAGGAGTTTTCGATTGCGGCCCGGCGCATCCATCGCATCAATCGTTTTGACATAGCCCCAGGTTGCATTCACAGGCTGAATGAAGGAGCACGCCGCAATGCATATCGAACACATTCTCGAACAGGGCTCCGGAGCCCGCAACGAAGACTGCCTGATCATGGACGGCAACATCTTCGGTGTGTTCGACGGCGCCACCAGTCTGGACGGGGCCTGTTTCGGGGACGGTGAGAGCGGCGGATCCCTGGCTTCTTCCATCGCCGGGCAGGCATTTCTGCGCAACCATCATCCCCTGCTGCGGCTCGGAGTGGAGGCCAACGACGCCATCAGGGCCGGCATGGAGTCCCGCCGGGTGGACATGTCGAGTCGCCGCGGACTGTGGAGCGCCAGCGCCGCCGTGGTCCGGCTCCGGGACGGGGCCGTCGAGTGGTTCCAGACCGGCGATTGCCAGGTGGTCTTCATCGACGGGGACGGAGGCTTCAGGCTGCCGGCTGTCAGGGAAGACCACGATTATTCGACCCTGTGCATGATCAGGGAGCGAGGTCGCTTTCACCCGGAGGTGCAGGCGCTGATTGAGACGGTGCGGGAAGGCATGAACCGCGACTATGGCGTGCTCAATGGAGAGCGGGAGGCGATCGGCTTTTTCCGTGCGGGCACGGAGCCTGTCGGCAACGTGAAGAGCGTGCTCCTGTTCACCGACGGGCTGGACGTGCCGTGCTCGTCCCCCGCGCGGAAAAAGGACTACTCATGTCTGGTGGGCATGGCGTGCGAACTCGGACTGCGCGGACTTCGCGACCACGTGCGCGGCCGCGAGGCTGCCGACCCCGATATCGAGTACTATCCGCGCTTCAAGATGCACGACGACATCGCCGCTGTCGCAATCCATTTCTAAACCTCCGCTTGAGCGTTCATGGCGTTCCCGTACACCACTTCGACGCGGGCGTAGATGCCCTCCCAACCGAAGGGCTCCGTGGTTATGCGGACATAGTCCTGGTCAATTCCCACTCCCCTCGTCACATCCGCGACGGCGTCCCGCAGCGCCCGCGACAGCCGCAGTTCCAGCAGCGGTTCGTCGGCCTTGAACGGTCTGTCCACGGTCTCCAGGGGTGGCAGTTCCACCATGCGCACCATGGGCGGCGGCGAGTCGCCGAACAGCTCCCTGGAACCGGGCAGGTCCGTGGTCACGATCCGGCAGCCGCAGGCCATGGCTTCCAGCAGGACCAGCGGCAGGCCCTCGAAGAACGAGGGTAGCACGAAGATGTCGCTTAGCCGCATGAGGCCCCCGAGTTCCCGGTGGGACAGAACGCCGTGAACCGTGACCCGGTCACCGTGCTCGGCGGCCAGCCGCAGGCACAGGTCCCGTTCCGCCCCGCTGCCGCCGCCCACCAGATGCAGGTGCCACGGCGCCTCGACCTGGCGCAGGCTGCGCAGGAGCCAGGGCACGCCCTTGGAGGAATCGAGCTTGCCCGCGTAGAGTAGCTGCACCCGGCCGGGAATCCGGTCCCGGCCCTCGGAGAAAAAACACAGTTCGTTGTACCCGCCGCTGATGACGTCCACCCTGTCCGGGTCGATGTCCAGCAGGTCCACGATCTCCCTTTTCTGCTGCCCGAAGAGCGCGATGATGCGATCGATGCGTTGCAGCGGCCCGATCAGGGCGTTCCCCAGGTCAGGGCAGAGGCGATGCTGCCGCAGGCATGAACCGTGACAGGTGGTCACCAGGGGGATGTGCGGCGCGGCTTCGCGGGTCTCGGCCGTGACCATCCAGAGGTGGTTGCTGTGGATGACGTCCGGCCTGAAGTCGGCCACGGCTGCAGCGACGATCCTGCGGAAGGCCGCCCTGTACTCGATGACCTGCAGCCTGGTCAGGGAGGAGCAGACCGTGCTGGGGTACGGCATGACGTCGCTCATGCCCATGACCGGGAAATCGAGGTCGTGCCCGTCGAAACGGAGCAGTTTAACGTGCCGCGGCGCGATCAGTTCGGCCGGCACCGCGAAGTCCGCGGACACTCCGGCCACGAGGAACGGCTCATGCCCCCTGGCGCGGCCCTGCAGGATCATTTCCTGGACGTATTTCCCGCTGCCCGTGAAGTCCGGCTTCTGGCTGAGGACGTGGAGAATTCTCATGGCCTGCGTCCAACGCTTCCTGCACTGTCCCCGTGACGGGGTGCGGGTTGATTTTGATCGTTCCCGGGGGTGCACAACCTCATCCGTTTCGGGCCTCATCCATAGCCCGGCACGCGCCAAACGAAATCCTGAAACACGCCCCGGTCTCCTGACAGCTCGGGGCCGCGATCTCCCAGCCGTTGTGCTCGCAGATGCGCTTGACCAACGACAGCCCGAGCCCCAGGCCTTCGCCCCTGGCGGCCGCGCCGCGCACGAAGGGTTCGAAGATGCGGTCCCTCTCATGCTCGAGAATCCCCATGCCCGTGTCTTCGACCCTGAAGCCGTTCCGTTCCAGGACAAGGCGCACCGTGCCGCCGGCCGTGTAATGCAGCGCGTTGCGCAGCAGGTTGGCCATGACCGTGCGCAGGAAAGTCGGGTTGTGGCCGGCCGTGTCCGCTCCTTCGTCGATCAGCTCGAATGCCAGTCCCTTGGCGCGGATCGCTGGCTCCCACAATTCGGCCTGTTCACGCGCAACGTCGGCCAGCGTGGCCGCCTCAGCGGCTTCGGCCGGGCCTGACCGCGCGAGCAGCAGGAATGTCCGGACCAGGTCGTTCATGTCCCGCGCGGACCGGGCCATGCGTTCGAGCTGCGCGCGCTGGCCGTCCTGAAGCGGCTGTTCGAGCAGCAGTTCGCACGATGTCGAGATGACCATCAGCGGCGTGCGCAGCTCGTGGCTGACGTCGCTGGTGAAGAGGCGCTCGCGTTCGATGGACCGGCGGAGCCGTCCAAGGGTCGTGTCGAAGGCGGCCGCCAGATGCCCGATTTCGTCGTCCGCATAGTCCGGGGCCAGCGGGGCCGTGCTGGTGTCGAGCTGGTCCGGGTGCCGGACCTGTCCGGCGAGCCTGGCTACCGGCGCCATGACCTGCCGGGCCATGACCACGCCAAGGCCCCAGGACAGGACGATGCACAGCAGAAAGCCCGCCAGAACCACCGAGAAGAGAATCTTCTCCCTTTCCTCGAAATCCCGTTGGTCCTGCAGAAGCATGTACCGCGCGCCGTTGGCCTCCAGGACGTAGACGTAGGTGGCCTCGTTCTCCTCCTCGATTTCCGTGAACCCCTCGGGATAGTCTGCGAAACGTTCCGGGATTGGATGATCTGCCGAGTTCGAGGCGAAAAAGCGGGTTCGGGCGTCGAGGCGCGGCTCCCTGCCGGCCTTGATGTCCTCGTGGAGGACCATGTTCAGCTTGCCGCGCAGCTCTTTCGAGATGAGCTGATCCTCGACGAAATGGACCACGGCCACGATCCCAAGGGAAAAGGAGCCGCTGACGACCACGGTCATGAGCACGAAGGCGATGGCGATGCGCCGGGAAAAGGGGAGCCTAGAGGTCATCGGCCGTCTCCGCCAGTCGGAACCCGATACCGTGCACCGTGTGCAGCAGCGGCGAGCCGAAGGGCTTGTCCACAACCTGGCGCAGCTGGTGGATGTGGCTGCGCAGGCTGTCACTGTCGGGGCAGTCGTCGCCCCAGAGCTCACGCTCCAGTTCCTCGCGGCGAACCACGGCCGGGCTTTTGCGCATCAGGATCTCCAGCAGCTTCAGCCCGAAGGGATGCGGCTTGAGCGTTTTCCCCGCGCGGCGGACCTGCAGGGTCTCCACATCGAAGGAAAGGTCGCCGACCCGCAACTCGCGGCCCCGCCCCCCCCTGCTCCTGCGCAGCACGGCCTGGATGCGCGCGTGCAGTTCGGACAGGGCGAAGGGCTTGACGAGATAGTCGTCGGCGCCGGTGCCGAACCCGCGGATGCGGTCGTCCAGCGTGTCGCGGGCCGTGAGCATGATGATCGGGACGTCGAGCCGGGCGTCCTCGCGCAACCGTCTGCAAATCTGGAAACCGTCGATGCCGGGCAGCATGACGTCCAGCACGATCAGGTCGTAGGTCTGGGTTGCGGCCAGGTGCAGGCCTCCGAGCCCGTCCTGGGCGCAGTCGACGCTGTACCCCTTGAGCTGGAGGTAATCGAGCACGTTGGCGAGGATGTCGGGGTTGTCTTCAACGATCAGGATGCGCATGGATGCGGGCCTTGGATTGGGGTTTCACGAATTTTTCACGACGGCACGACATTAAGCTCACGGCCGGGCGGGTAGTATGGGACAACACCATGGAGGAATGCACATGTCCCTTGTACGATATGCCCAGGTCCGCTGTTTGGCCATCATCCTGGGCGCCTGGTTGGCCGTTTTTTCTCTGACACGCCTCGTTTTGCTGGCAAGTCATCTGGGCGATGTCAATGCCGGCGTGGTCGGCATGCTGGGCATCTTCGGCCTCGGCCTGGTCCATGACCTGAGTTTCCTCAGCTATGCGGCGCTGCCCGTGGCACTGCATTTCGCCCTGTGCCCGGCATCGGTCTGGGAATCAGGGTGGCACAAGGGCCTGCTGCGCGGCCTGATGGGGGTCAGCCTTTTCGTCATGCTCTTCACGGCCGTCTCGGAATGGCTGTTCTGGGACGAGTTCGGCGTACGATTCAACTTCATCGCCGTCGACTACCTCGTCTATTCGAACGAAGTCATCAACAACATCCTCGAATCGTACCCCGTCTATCCCCTCCTGGCCATGCTCGTCGTGCTCTCGGCGGCCGGGGTCGCCCTGTCGGGCAAGGTCATGGACAGGGCCTTCAGGGCGCCCCAGCTGTCGCGGCGCGGTCGATGGCGGCTGCTCGCGACCGTCGCCGGGACGAGCCTTCTTGTGACCGCATTCGTGGGGCAGAATTTCGCCGCAGGCGGCAGCACCATGCAGCGCGAACTCGCGGCCAACGGCCCGTTCCAGTTCTTCGCGGCGTTCCGCAACAACGAACTCGACTACGCCCAGCTCTATGCCACCCTGCCGGACGAGGAAGTCGGGGCGTTGCTGCGCCGGGAGGTGGCCGAACCCGGCGCCCGCTTCGTCAGCGACGACCCGCAGGACATTCGCCGCAAAATCGACAACCCGGGAGCCTTCCGGCGCATGAACGTCATCGTCGTCACGATCGAGAGTTTGAGCGCGAAATATCTCGGCTGTTTTGGCGATGAGCGGGGCCTGACCCCAAATCTGGACCACCTCAAATCCGAGAGTCTCTTTTTCCGCAATTTCTACGCGACTGGCACACGCACGGACCGGGGCCTTGAGGCCATCACCCTGTCCATGCCCCCGACCCCCGGGCGCTCCATCGTCAAGCGCCTGGGACGGGAATCCGGGTACGCGAGCCTCGGCCGCCAACTGGAAGCGCGGGGTTACGACAGCGTCTTCCTGTACGGCGGGCGCGGCTATTTCGACAACATGAACGCCTTCTTCGGCGGCAACGGGTACCGCATCATCGACCAGACGAGCGTTCCGGAGGAGGAAATCACCTTCAAGAACGCCTGGGGCATGTGCGACGAGGACCTATACGCCCAGGCCCTACGGCAGGCGGACATCGACCACGCCGTGGGCAGGCCGTTTTTCCTCCAGCTCATGACCACGTCCAACCACCGGCCCTACACCTACCCCGAAGGCCGCATCGACATCCCGTCGGGGTACGGCCGTGAGGGGGCCGTCAAATACGCGGACCACGCCATCGGCGCATTCCTGAAAGAAGCGCGTCACCGCCCTTGGTTCGGGTCCACGGTTTTCGTCTTCGTCGCGGACCACACAGCGAACAGCGCCGGCAAGGAAGACCTGCCAGTGGAGAAGTACCGCATCCCCCTCTTCATTTTAGCGCCCGGAATCCTCGAACCGCGTGAAGTACCGACGTTGGCTAGCCAGATCGACCTGGCCCCGACCCTGCTCGGCCTGCTGAACCTCGACTACACTTCGACCTTCTTCGGCCGGGACGTGCTGCGCGAGGATGCCTCGGTAGGCCGAGCGCTCATCGGCAATTACCAACATCTGGGCCTCTTTGACGGGCACAACCTCGCCATCCTGAGTCCGAAAAAGGGAATTCGCCGCCACGACGACGCCCTGGGCCTGAGCGACGAATCGGCCGGCAGCGAGCAGGACCCCCTCGTGCGTAGGGACATCGCCTACTTCCAGGGCGCAAGCCACATGTTCCAGCATGGCCTCCTGCGCTGGTCCCCTGACGCCATGTTGAAGGCGGACGATGGGGAAACGTCGCCAGCAGGCGCTGCCACGCTCCCGTCGCCGACGCACAAGGAGGGCTGATGACTGCAGATCGATCTCGCCTGATTCCTCTGCTGGGAGCCCTGGTCGGCCTGGCGCTCCTGCTGTACGCCACGCTCTTCGCGCACCGGGACGTGCTCGGCGTGGACATCATGGAGGCCCGCAACCTGATCACGGCCCGGGAAATGATCGAGACGGGACATTGGCTCCTGCCCACGTTGCACGGGGAGCCGCGCCTGGCCAAGCCGCCCTTGCCGACCTGGCTCACGGCAGCGGCCATGCTCACCGGCAACGAAGGGCAGGACACGGACCTGTCCGTGAACCGCATACCGTCGGCCCTGGCCGGATTGCTTCTTGCTGTATCGCTCTTCGGGCTGACCCGCCACTGGACCAGGAGTACGGCCGCCGCCGCGTGGGCCACGGCCTTTTTGGCCACCAGTTACATGTTCGTGCTCATGGCCCGGCGCAACAGCTGGGACATCTACTGCCACGCCTTCATGCTGGCTGCCCTGTGGGGCGTGGCGGTGATTGTCGACTCGCCCGGTCCCAGAAGAAAATTGGCCGCAGGGACGGGGCTGCTGCTCGGTCTGTCCGGCCTGAGCAAAGGGCCGGTCAGTTACTATGCCCTGCTGCTGCCCTTTGCCGTGTCCTTCGTCTCGACAGGCGGCTTGAACGGGGTCCGGGCGCACGGGAAGGAACTGGGTCTGGCTCTTGGAATCGGAATCGCGCTGTCATCCGTCTGGTTTGCGGCCGCCTGGCTGGCCATGCCGCATGACTTCTCCCGCATGGTGGCCACGGAGCAGGCGGCCTGGATCGTGGAGCATACCAAGCCGTTCTGGTTCTACCTGCAATTTCCGCTCATGACGGGAATCTGGGTCCTGCTTGCCTGCGCCGCGCTTTGGCCGGGTCATGCGCGCCCGCTGATCGAACCGTTGCTGCCCTACTGGCGTCCGGTGCTGTGGAGTTTCGGCTGCGTCCTGTTGCTCATGCTCGTCCCGGAAAAGAAGGACCGGTATCTGCTGCCCGTTCTCATCCCGCTTTGCCAGCTCATGGGCGTGTACGTGACGGGCTTGCTGCGCGACACGCACAAAGGCGGACGTTTGGGACGCATGCTTGTACAGGCGAACGCCGCGGTTTTCGGGTTTGTGTGCCTTGCTGTACCGATGGCACTGATCTGGTTGCGGCCACGATTTCCCGCCCTGGACGGTCTTGAACTGGCCGCAGTCGCGCTGGCGGCCGCACTGGCTGCGGCGCTTCTGTACCGGCTCTGCCGCTCGCAGCATCCGACGGCTCTCTTCATGGCCGAGTTCTCGATCCTTGGCATGTGCTGCCTGGCGCTGCCGGCCATTGTTCAGCCCGCCGCTGGGGACATGTCCATGCCTCTCGCGGAGATCCGCTCTTTCACCGCGGACGGACCCGTCTTTTCCGACAGATCCCTCAAGTTCCAGGACGCGTGGGTCATCGGCAAGAAGCCTTTGGAACCTGACGAGTACTCCAGCATTGAACTCCCTGACAAAATTTACTTTGTTTCGCGCAGGGACAATCCTGCTCTGCCGGATATGCTGCAGGGGTATGGGCCTATGGAGCGATTGGCTGTGTCCGATTTTTCAGGGCAGAACATGTATTTTGTCACTCTCAAACGTCATAAAACGGAATAGTACGATCTTTTTCCGTCACATTTTCCGAGAAGATGATGCACACATTTTATAGACGCTATTTCGTATTGACCATGATTGTGTTATATGTACTCCTCGCCGGTATACAAATATATGCCTGTGTCGTGACATACGTCGCCCGTCAGGCTGCGCTCCCTCAAAATTTCGGAAATTTTGAAAAGGTGCGTGCATCCTTGCCCGCATCCGATCCGGAAAATCCGTTCACCTTCGTGGTGGTCGGCGATCCACGCAGCACGGGCACCTTTGAAGGCTTGGCCGAGGAAATCAACAAGGCCCGGCCGGATTTCGTCGTCATTCTCGGCGACTGGGTCGACGGAGGTTCCATGGATCAGCACGCGTATTACAAGCGGGAATCTGCGGAATACAATTTTGCCTGCCCGGTCTTTTTCACGCCTGGCAATCATGATGTTGATCCGGAAAAGTATCCTTTAGCCGCGTTTGAAAAGGACTACGGACCACGAAATTTTTCATTTGTTTACAATGACAATATATTCATTTTCATAAGTCATCTCGACAGCAGATTTTCCAATAATGAATCCTTGGAATATCTCCGCTCACTGGACACACGGACATTGGCATCATATCGCAATCGCTTCGTCTTTATGCATATACCGCCATGGGTTTCGCCGGACATCAAGGAACGCCATACCGCGGATGAGAATGAATTCATGCAGATTTTTAAAAAGTTGAAGATAGATTACGCCGTGGCCGCGGATTTTCATGGCTATAACCGCACACGGTTGAACGGAGTGGAATATATCATAACAGGTGGAGGAGGTTCTCATCTACATGAATCTCAAGGACGACAATTCCATCACGCCCTTGCGTTGACTGTCGGGAAAGATATGGTATCAGAAAGAATTTTGCCGGCATCTGCACACTTTGATTTTGACGACTGGGCTGAATTGAATTCAATCGTCCATATCGGACCATTCTTGTTTAGGCATCCTGTAATCATATTACTGGCGAACGCTTTGTTTCTATTTATTTTATTTAAAAATTTCAAATCAATCTATTAAATTTTGTAAAAAAATTTTCTAAATGTCCTTCGTCGCAATGGAGGAATAAATTCAAACAATGTCTATATTCAGTGGATATGTCATGGAAATATCATCACAGTTCTGGTTGCTGGCAATTGGTTTTATCGGACAGTCCCTTTTTTTCATGCGCTTCTTCTGGCAGTGGATTGTCTCTGAAAAAGAGCGCCGCAGCGTAATTCCCGTCAATTTCTGGTATTTCAGCCTGTTTGGCAGTTTGTTCCTCCTCGTTTACGCGATTCTCCGTCGGGATATTGTCTTCATCATCGGACAATCCACGGGTTTCATCATCTACTTCCGCAATATTTTTCTTATACGACACGAAAAAAGAAAAGCCTGCGCCATGTCCTAGCCATCATCCACGCCTCAAAGTTGGAGGAATCCCTGCCTATGCAACGCGAGGTAGGCGTTCTTCAGTATTTCTACTCGAAGGAAGCTCTGGCGATACCTTCGTTGGGAACTGGTTGCGCCTGACTCGGACTGTCGGGTTGCCTCGCAAATCAGGGATTTTGAGGACATCGATGCCGAATTGTCAGTCGCATGTGGGTCTCGTTCGGCTTGAACAAGCCGGTCGCCATGAATGACAGAAGCCGCGCATCGAATACCGGGACTTCAGCCCGCCAGGCATTTCAGCACGGTGTCCCTGTCCACCATGCCCAAAAGCCTCCCTCCGCCGTCCACGACCAGAATCCGCTTGACCTTGCGCTCGGTCAGGGTGCGGATGACCTCGGTCAGGGGCATTTCGGGGTGGATGGTGATGCTGTCCATGGTCATGACATCCCGCGCTGCGCCCTGTATATCCGGCTCTGCACCTTCTTTGCGGGAGAGCGCGGCGATGAGGTTTTTCAGGACCCCGGGCGCGTTTTTACGGGCGAAGTCGTTCAGGATGTCCCGGTCGTGGACCAGTCCCATGACTTTCATGTCTTCGTCCACGATGACCACCCTGCGCAGGGGCGAGGCCAGAATCTGATCCAGGATGTCCGGGAGCGCGGTGTCTGGTCCCGCTGTGGGCACGTCGCGAAACATCACGTCTGCTGCCGTGCCGCGGGTCGTGTCGGGCAGAACGTCCAGATGCCCGGCCACAACGGACGCATGGCCGATGGCCCGGAGCACGTCGGCCCGGCTGACGATGCCCATGAGCGTGCCGTCGTCGGCCACGACCGGGAGGCGTTTCATGTCGCCCTTGGCCATGAGCTGCACCGCATCGCTGACCTTGGTCTTGATGTTCAGGGTCTGAACCGGCGAGGTCATGATGTCCCCGGCCACAAGGTTTCTGAAATCGAGGCAGCGCACATGCTCGTCCCGCATGTTCGCCGGCAGGCTGCACTGCGCGTCGAGGCTCAGTGGCATCCCGCCGCGCGAGAGGAGGTCGCCGCCGGTGATGATGCCCCTGATCGTCTTGCCCTCGAGGACTGGAACCGCCTTGACCTTTCTCTGCAGCAGCAGTTCGACCACTTTGGCAAGCGGGGTCGAAGGCGAGACGGTGGCCACGTCCTCGGTCATGACGTCGCGGATGCGCAACGGCAGGTGGAAGACCGCCTGGGCCTCGCTGACAACGATGCTCCCCTCGTCGACCATGGAGTCGGCCACGGGCAGAAAGGCGTCTATCCGATCTGGCCTGTCGACGATCTCGACCACGACGGGCAGGTCTTCCGACAGGCGCAGTATCTTGGCCGTATGGATGAGGCTGTTGGCCCCGAAGCCCATGAATCCACGACAGACGGTCGCTCCGGCCATACCCCTTTGCCGTGCCGCCTCCACGATGGCCTCGTGCAGTACCTGGCCCTGGAAGCGGGCCGACTCGCCCATGAATATCCGCATGACCTTCACGCTGATCAAGGAATGCATACAGGTCCCTCCATTAAATGATTCTGCCCAGACCCGAGCCCAGATAGAGGGCCGCGAACCCGACGATGTTCTGCCCGCCGACATTGAGGGCGAGCTTGAGCCACTGGCCTTCGTTCAGGATGCCGCCGCTTTCGAAGATGAAGGTCGAAAACGTCGTGAACGCGCCCATGAAGCCCGTCAGGATCAGGATGCGCGCCTGCGCCGACAGGAAGCCGCGTTCCTCGGCCAGGACCGCGACCAGGCCGAACAGAAAGCAGCCCAGGATGTTCACGGCCCAAGTGCCCCAGGGGAAGTCGCGCCCCAGGATGTCGTAGGCCAGGCCGGACAGCCAGTAGCGGCTCAAGGTGCCGCAGGCCCCGGCCAGGGCGATCAGAAGGATTTTCATCATGGATTCCTCGTTGAAAGCATAGTGTCACTCTCCTCAATTCGCCACGCCGCTGTCGGCAACTGAGGACGTGTTTCCAGGGCGGCCATACCGAGCATGTGGGCGCCCTCGTCCCGTCTGCGGCTGACGGAAAAATGCAGTTCGACCGTAATTTCCCGCAACTCATTGACGCTCATGGCGTGTCCTCCCCTCCCCTGCTAGACCGCGGCCCTGATTTTCGGACGAACCGCCAGGGCGACGATGACGGCCAGAAAGGCCGCCGAGCCGCCGAGCACGAACGGCGCGCGCGACCCGATCAAGTCCCAGCACAGTCCGGCCGTGACGCTGCCGGCCAGCATCATGAGCCCTACGCCCATGTGGAAGATGCCCATGGCCGTGCCCTTGCGGTCTTCCGGTATGCGGTCGCGGATGAGCGCGCGGCCCACGCCTTCGGTCAACCCCATGAACAGCCCGTACAGGGCGAAAAGCCACCACACGTCCCCCATGCCCGCATTGGCCACGCCGAGATAGACGAAGCCGTACAGCGTCCAGCCAGTCAGGACCATCTTCCAGCGTCCCATGCGATCGCTCAATATTCCGAGCGGGTAGGCGCTGAGCGCGTAGACGAGATTGAAGAGCAGGTAGGCCATGATGGACTGCGTGTCGGTGAGGCCCAGATCCTTGGCGCGCAGAATGAGGAAGGTGTCCGAGGAATTGGCAAAGGCGAAGACCAGAAGCGGGGCCAGGGTCAGCCAGAAGGCCTGCGGCAACCCGGACCACGGCTTGCCGCCCAGCGGCACTCGGGACGGGGAAGGCGCGCCCGTCGGGGTCTTGGCCGCCTCGCGCAGGCGGAAGGTCAGCCATACGGCGGCAAGGCCCGGCACTGTGGCGATGAGGAAGATGGTCCGGTAGTGGCCGGGGAGCAGGAAAAGGAGCATGGTGGCCAGCAGCACGCCGATCATGGCCCCGGCCGTGTCCA
The DNA here is from genome assembly GCF_000428825.1 of Desulfomicrobium escambiense DSM 10707. Classification (NCBI taxonomy): domain Bacteria; kingdom Pseudomonadati; phylum Thermodesulfobacteriota; class Desulfovibrionia; order Desulfovibrionales; family Desulfomicrobiaceae; genus Desulfomicrobium; species Desulfomicrobium escambiense. The sequence goes on from NZ_AUAR01000013.1 coordinate 74,590, forward strand.
TCATGCGGTGGAAGCCGAAGGCCTGGCCACCTCGGGACGCGTCCACGGCGTCGGCAATCAGGGCGTCCCTGGCCGTGGTGCGCAGCCCCTTGCCGGTGCGGTCCACGGCCCTGGCCAGCAGGATCATGGGCCAGGAAAAGGCCATGGCCATGAACGGTTTGGATATCGCCCCCAGCCCGTAGCCCCAGCGGATGTACGGCACGCGCCTGCCCAGCTTGTCGCAGTGCCAGCCGGAGACGCCCTTCATGATGCTGACGATGACCTCGGCGATGCCTTCGATGGCACCCAGCACGGCCACGGGCGCCCCGAGCACTGCGGTCAGGAAGAGCGGAACCACGGGGTAGACCATTTCCGAGGCGACATCCATGAAGAAACTGACCCAGCCGAGGCGCTTGACCTCCTCGGGCAGGGCCGTGCGCGCACTGAATGTATTGTGTATGAGGCTCATGCCGTTCTCCTTGAATTACGGTCAAGGCAGGACCGGCCAAAAAAAACCACGACTGAGCGTGGTATCGTCGGACCGCAAAATTCCTACCATCGCTGCTGCAAAAGTAGGAGTCATCAGCGGCCATCGCGGTTCAAGGGGGACTCCATCCCCGCCGTGAAAGGTATTCCGAACGTATTGTCGAGTAAAGCTGAATTTCGGCGTCCTGTCTGCCGAATCCTCCACTGAGGCTCCGGTATGCGTCGGATTGAACGACGCGGGTCCGGGCAGAGGCGCACACGCTATCGGCATTGCCGATTCCGGCACGATGGACGCATTGAATATCGTGATTTGCCTCCCGTTCCGCTTTCCAGCAAAGAATGAAAAATTTGACATGGAGGAAGCTGTGATGAGCGAAGCGTACCGGGAAATGTGGGAGAACCTGAATCTGGATCTGGCCGCCCATGACGGGCTTCTGTCCGTGCTGGGCAAGTTCTACGGCGACATCTACATGAGCCAGCAGGGCCGCCTCAAGGGAATGGAGTACCTCGATTTCGTCCTGTCCGAGGTGCACGGCCTGCGCATCAAGGAATTGCAGGACGCCAAGGCCCAGGGGCGCAAGATCGTCGGCACCTTCTGCGTCTTCGTGCCCGAGGAGCTGGCCCTGGCCGTGGACGCCGTGCAGGTCGGCCTGTGCGCCGGGGCCGACGCGGGCCGCGAGGCGGCCGAGACGCTGGTGCCGCGCAATACCTGCGCGCTGATCAAGTCCTTCATCGGCTTCAAGCTGGCGCGGCTTTGCCCGTACACCGAATCCTGCGACCTCATCGTCGGCGAGACCACCTGCGACGGCAAGAAGAAGGCCTACGAGGCCTTCGCCGAGCACGCGCCCATGCATATCATGGAAGTTCCCCAGACCAAGACCGAAGCGGCCCGCGCCCTGTGGAAGGCCGAGGTGCTGCGCTACATGGAGAAGCTTGAAGAGCTGACCGGGAAAAAGGTCACGGCCGAGAACCTCGCAGCGGCCATCAAGACCGTCAACGCACGCCGCCGCGCCCTGCAGCGTCTGAACGCCCTGCGCGCAGCCGTGCCCGCGCCCATCTCGGGACGCGACGTGCTGCTCATCAACCAGGTCAGCTTCTACGACGACCCGGTCCGCTTCACAGCCTCCATCAACACCCTGTGCGACCAGCTCGAAGAGCGCATCAAGGCCGGCGATGGCGTGGCCCCGGCGGACGCCCCGCGCGTCATGCTCTCGGGCTGCCCCATGGCCGTGCCCAACTGGAAGCTGCCCTACGTCATCGAGAGCTCCGGCGCGGTCATCGTCGGCGAGGAGTCGTGCATCGGCACGCGCAACACCCGTGATCTGACGGACGAGTCCGGCCTGACCCTGGAGCAGATGATCGACGCCCTGTGCGACCGTTACATGAAGATCGACTGCGCCTGCTTCACGCCCAACGCCGAGCGCCTGGACAACGTCGAGTCCATGGCCCGCGACCTGAAGGTCGACGGCGTGATCCAGTACGCGCTCATGTTCTGTCAGCCCTACGCCCACGAGGGCATCAAGGTCGAAAGGCGCCTCACGGCCGGCGGCATCCCGAGCATGTCCCTGGAGACGGACTATTCCATGGAGGACGTGGAGCAGCTCAAGACCCGCGTCGAGGCCTTCCTGGAAACAGTGAGATGATCCTGGGCATCGACATCGGCTCACGTTCCATCGAGGTGGTCGGCATGGCCGGGGGCGAGGTGGTGGAAAAACGCCGCGCCCCCACCACCTTCAACCCCGTGGCCCAGGTGCGCGCGCTTCTGGACGGCCTTTCGGCCCGCCGGGCCGTGGCCACGGGCTACGGCCGCAAGCTGGTCCAGGACCTGGACCTGGGTTTTCCGGTGGAAACCATCACCGAGATCAAGGCCCACGGCCTGGGAGCGGCGCATCATTTCCCCGAGGGGCGCACGGTTCTCGACATCGGCGGCCAGGACACCAAGGCCATCGCCCTGCTTCCCGGCGGCCGGGTCGGCAAGTTCGAGATGAACGACCGCTGTGCCGCCGGAACGGGCAAGTTCCTGGAGTACACGGCCCAGATCTTCCAGATCCCCGTGCAGGAATTCGGCCTCTACGCCCTCGGCGGGGACGCGCCGCCCATCATCAACTCCATGTGCACGGTCTTCGCCGAGACCGAGGCCACGTCCCTCATGGCCCAGGGGGTGCGCCCCGAGAACATCGCCCTTGGCCTGCACCTGTCCATCGCCCGGCGCACGGCGAACATGCTGCAGCGCGTCGGGCTGGCCTTCCCGCTCATCTTCGTCGGCGGCGTGGCGCACAACCCCTGCATGCGCAGGCTGCTGGCCGAGCAGACCGGCACCGTCGAAGGCGAAACATTGCTCGTCCCGGCAGAGCCGGACATGACGGGCGCTCTAGGTGCGGCCCTGTGGGGGGAGACGTTGGCCCGAAGCTGATTCCGGCATCGTTCCAGTGAAATGGCGGATATGGTCGTTGAGCCATGTCCGCCATTTTTCTTGCCGCCGCTAGAATTCCCCGGCCGTGACGACCTCCTCCTCCAGGATGTCGAGCATCCGCGCCGTCATGCGGGCGTAGAGCGGATTGCTGCGGTCGCGGGGGTGCTCCAGCGGGACGTCGATGATCTCCCGCACCTTGCCGGGCCTTGCCGTCATGACCACGATGCGCCCCGCCAGGTACAGGGCCTCGTCCACGCTGTGGGTGACCAGCACCACCGTCTTCCCCGTTTCGCGCCAGATGCGCAGCAGTTCCTTCTGCATGAGGATGCGCGTGTGGGCGTCGAGGGCGCCGAAGGGCTCGTCCATGAGCAGCACCTGCGGGTTCGTGGCCAGGGCGCGGGCGATGGCCACGCGCTGCCGCATGCCGCCCGACAATTCGTAGGGGAAGGCTTCGGCGAAGCGGGCCATGCCCACCAGCCCCAGGTAATGCATGGCCGTTTCGATCCTGGCAGCCTTCCTTTCCCCGAGAAATTCCAATCCCAGACAAACGTTGTCGAGCACCGTCCGCCACGGCAGGACCGAATACTCCTGAAAGACCATGCCCACGTCCCGGTGCGGACCGGTCAAGGGCCGGCCGTTGTAGGCGGCGTGCCCGCCATCGGCCCGCTCCAGCCCGGCGATGATGCGCAGCAGGGTCGATTTGCCGCACCCCGACGGTCCGACGATGCAGACGAATTCCCCCCTCCCGATGTCGAGGCTCGTCTTGTCCACGGCTTCGACGGCCAGTCCCCTCTCTGTGATGAAGGATTTGCTGACTTCGCTTATGCGTACGATGTGATCCATCTTGTCACCTCGCCAGACGCTGCCACGAGAAGCAGCGGCGCTCCACGCGGCGGAAGAGCCAGTCCATGAGGGCCCCGGTCAGGCCGATGCCGACCATGCCGGCCACGACGATGTCCGTCGAGGCCATGGTGTAGGCGTGGGTGATGAGGTAGCCCACTCCCGAGATGCTGCCCGGCAGCATCTCGGCCGAGACCAGGCACATCCAGGCCACGCCCAGGCCGATGCGCATGCCGTTGACCATGGACGGCATGGCGGCCGGCAGGAGGATCTTGCGGAAAATGTCGAACTGGCTTGCGCCGAGGACCCTGGCGGTGTCGATGAAGACGCGGTTGGCGTTGCGTACGCCGTGGATGCTGCTGGTCAGCACCGGGTAGAAGGCGCCGATGAAGATGATGAAGATCATCGAGTACTTGAAATTGCTCAGATAGACGAACCATTGGCCGCGGTCGACGCCGAACAGGTCGGCCAGGCTGGCGATGCCGAACCAGGCCATGACCAGGGGTACCCAGGCCAGGGGCGGAATGGGGCGGAAAAGATTCAAGAAGTCGCCGAGCATGGTGTGTATCACGCTGTAGTAGCCCATGCCGATCCCCAGGGGGATGCCGACAGCCACGGCCACGCCGTAGCCCAGCAGAACCCGGAGCAGACTGACCCCGATGTTGGTCAGCAGCGAGCCCATGCTGAGCAGGTCCTGGCCGGGGCTGGCCAGCAGTTCGGCGACTTGTCCGACTGTGGGCAGGATGACGCTGTTGCCGATGACGGAGGCGGCCCAGGCCCAGATGGCCAGAAAGGCGGCCAGGGTGGTCAGGGCCAGAACGCGGTGGGAGAATGTGTGCATCTGCGGATACCGGGTATCCGCCGGCCCCCGCGCGGGGAGCCGGCGGTCGTGGTTATTTCGAGGTCGTGTAGCTGAGGTCGAAGAGGACGTCCTGGGCTTCATGCAGGGTCTTGCCCTTGAGCTGTCCCCGGAACTTGCCCATGGAGTTGAGCATGTCCAGGTACGTGCCCTGCCCCTTCATCCAGTTTTCCGTGGCCGCCGTGGTGAAGACGATGTTGGACTTTTCGACGGCTTCGGCCGGCGATCCGGTCCAGGCCGCCATGGCCTTGCCCTCTTCGGCCTTGTGTCCGTTGCACCACTCGGCGCTCTTGCCCAGCAGTTCTACGGTCTTGCCGACCGCGGCCGGGTTGGCGGCGATGACCTCGTCCCGGGCGGCCAGCACGCAGCAGGGGAAGTTGTGCCAGGCGCCGGCGGGCGGCAGGTCGCGCAGGTCCAGGGCGATGTGCCCGACCTTCTTCATCTCGGAGACCTCGGGATGCGGCGCGGGCCCGACCCAGGCGTCCACCTGCCCGCTGGTCAGGGCCGGGATGAAGTTGGCGGTGTCCTTCAGGTCCACGAGCAGCACGTCGGCGTCCTGCTGGTTGGCGTCCTGGGTGACCGTGAAGCCGGCCTGCTTCAGGGCTCCCTCGATGACGATGCGCGGGGCGCTGGTCGGGGAATGGTAGCCGATCTTGACGGGCTGCGTGGCGGCCTTGATGTGCGCGGCCACCTGGTCCCAGCCGCTCAGGGTGCTCTGGGGCGGGAAGACGAGGCTCATGCCGTCGACGTGGGTGGGGCACAGGATCTTCATCTTCGTGCCCTGGTCGATGCCGGCCATGATGGCCGGGCCCGAGGCCAGGGCCATGTCCATGTTGCCTTGGGCGAACATGGTCGTGGTCTCGGCGCCGCTCTTGTTGACGATGATGTTGAGCAGGGCCAGGGGCGTGTCGCCGTCCATGAGCTCGTACTTCATCTTGTCCACGACGGGGCGCAGGTACACCCCGAAATCGCGGAACTCCTCACCCTTGGCCATGGCCACGATGAAGGGCGAATGATGGGTGGTGTAGATGTAGCCCACGTTGAGTTCCGGGAGTTTGTCCCCCGCCGGGGACTGCGTCGCGGCCAGGAAAACAGCCGCGGTCATGAACAGGCCGATGAAACCGATGAGTCGTGTTGCCCGAAAAAACATGCAGGTCTCCTTCAATGGATGAGGTTAGGATATCGCTTCCAGAAACGCTTCGACGCGCGTCCGGATCTGTTCGGTGTCGGATTCCGAGTACCCGGTTTCGACCTGCAGGAAGGGCGTGCTCAGCCGTTCGGCAGCCTCCCGCACGATGCGGGATTCGACGTTGAATCCGTGGCAACCCTGCCAGGTCAGGTCGACGATGCCCTGGATGCGGAAATCCAGGCAGAGGGCCTCGATGGTCGCCACTCGTCCCGGGTTGGGGCTCATGCAGGCGCAGGGGATGTCCAGATACCGGCGGGCCGCGTTCACCAAAAGGTCCCCGCCGGTCTCGACGGGCTTGTCCAACCCCTTGATCCCGCTGCAGTTGTCCATGCAGACCACCACGCCCCCGCTTTCTTCGATGAGCTGCAGGACCTTGTGGGACCCCTTGCCCACGGGCGTGCCGGTCAGCAGGATTCTGGGGCGGTGCGCCGGGACTCCGGTCTTGCCGCGTGCACGCCTGTCCACGAGTTCGTCGCGCAGGCCCTGAAGGGCGTCCAGGTAGGGTTCGGCCTCGACCATGAAGCTCTTGCTCTCCAGAACCGGCAGAAGCTGCATGCCCGTCAGGATTGGCGCGCCGTCGGCGTTGACCCGCACGATGTCCCACAGCAGGTCGCGGATGGCGTTCTGGACGGTGATTTCCTCCAGCAGCCTCGTTTCGGTGAGTTCGTTGCCGCCTTGCGAAGCCAGGAAACGGCAAAGTCGCCCGACCTCGTCCAGCCAGAACTGCAGCGCGCCCGGCAGGGACGGATCGTAAGGCAGATGCATCAGGTGGAGGGGTTTGATCCGCCCGAGAAACTCGTACATCTTCTTCTTTCCGTCGCAGGTGGTTTCGGCGACGACGAAATCCGAGGCCGAGAAGAAAGGACAGGTGTCGGTCTTAGCGTAGCCGAAGCTGGACTTGATCAGCGGGCAGAGGCTGGCCGGGAGGACTTCCTCGGCAGCCTGGATGGGCGTCTGACGCTTGCCGCACAACCCGATGGGGACGGCCCCGGCGGCGCGGATGACCTCCAGCGGGGCATAGATGCAATAGACGCCGGCCACGGGCATTCCGGCTTCACGGGCCGTTTCCAGCGCCGCCAGAGCATGCTCGCTGAATTTTTCGAAAAACTGCAGCCCCTGGGGCGTTAATTCTGGTGTATTCATGGTCATGTGGCCTTGGGCGTCGATGACGCTGTAAAAAACTTTGTGAATGACGGTCCGATATCGAAATATCCGATGTTTCGACTAGCCTTCACCAGAGCGACGCGTCCAATATGGATTCGAAATATGAACGAGAAACATGCATTTGAATTTATAATACAAGTTCGCAACAAGAATGATGATGGTAAGCGTTCTTCTTATCGTTGCGTGAAATTGCATATGCCGCATGATATGAAAATACATTGCGCATCATAGGTGCGTGAGCGGACTTTGAAGTACGTGTGAGGCATGCGCTGTCCAATTTTAGCGTACTCAGGAAGAAACAGCGGACTTGGTCACAGTGTGACACGCGGCAACAAGCCCGGAACAGCAACCGCCGGTAGCGCCCCGTATCCCCGTTGCCCTTCCTTAAAAAAATACCTACATATCAAGAAACGTTACCACCCAATCCCCGGATGACGACGCGTTTCGCGAAGCCCGGTTTGGAGCCGCCAGTTTGAAAGCTGCATTTCGTCTCTCATGCGTCCCCCCGTGTTTCCTGCTGCCCTGCTCTTTGCTGTTGACACTCGCCTTATGCGCGACGGTTTTCGCGGCCGACGGGCGGCTCTGGTTCGACCAGGGGCGGCCAACGGAGCAGGCCCGGCAGGCCGTGGGCATTCTGGCCCATGCCGCGGACGATGGGCTCGACCCGGCGAATTACGATGCCGGGAGACTCGGAAGGGACGTGGCCGCCGCCGACAGGGACCCGGGTTGGACGGACGAGGCGCGAAGCCGGCTGGACAAGGACCTTGCAGCGGCCATGCGCCGCTACCTTTCGGACCTGCATTTCGGCCAGGTGGACCCGCGCCTGATAAGCGAGAACTATTCCCCCACCGCCAAAACCTTCGACGCAGCCAAGGTTCTCGAGGACGCCGTCCGCGGGAAGAGGCTGATCGAGGCCGTGGCCAAGGCAACGCCGCCCTTTCCGTTCTACGCCGAGCTCCGGCAGGCCCTGGCCCAGTACCGCAGGCTCGCGACGGACACGGCCCAGACCCCGCTCTGGAAAACCAAACTGCCCCCGCTACCCGACAAGAAGCTCGAACTCGGCCAGATGTACGAAGGCTTGCCCATGCTCATCCAGCGCCTCGAAGCCCTGGGCGACCTGCCGCGAGATTCGTTCATCTCCACGCAGTACTCCGGCGACGTGGCCAAAGGCGTCATGGCCTTCCAGGAGCGGCACGGGCTGGAGCCCGACGGCGTCATCGGCCGCCAAACCCTGGCCGCCCTGGACGTCTCACCGGCGGCCCGCGTGCGGCAGATAGAGCTGACCATGGAGAGGCTGCGCTGGACCCCGCTGCTGAAAGCGCCGCGGGTCATCGTCGTCAACGTGCCCGAGAACTATCTGGAAGCCTACGAGGTCAAGGGCGACGAGATCGAACTGAAGACGCGAATGCGCGTCATCACCGGCACCGCCCCGGACAACCGCACGCCCATCTTCGATCTGGAGATGACGGCCATCGAGTTCAGCCCGTACTGGAACGTCCCCTACTCCATCGCCAGCAAGGAGCTGGTCCCTGAGCTGCGCGCCTACCCGAACCGGTTCGACCGGCAGGGGTTTGAATTCGTGTCCGGCAACGGCGTCATCAGCCAGTTCTCCTACGCATCCCTTGATGCGGTCATGCGCGGGGAAATGCGTATCCGCCAGCGGTCGGGCCCCAAGAACGCCATGGGCCCCATCAAGTTCGTCATGCCCAACAAGGACAGCATTTATCTCCACTACACGGCCTCGCCCCGCCTCTTCGAGCGCTATCGCCGGGACCTGAGCCACGGGTGCGTGCGCGTCGAGCAGCCGGTGGAGCTTGCGAAATTCGTGCTCAGCAACCATCCTGAATGGGATGAGGCGCGCATCATGGCGGCCATGGATTCCGGCGAGGCCTACACGCTGTCCCTGCGCGAACCGGTCAGGGTCGTCATCGCCTACAAGACGGTCAAGATCCGGGACGACGGGCAGATCCTCTTCTTCGCCGACGTCTATGGCCAGGACAGGCTGCTGGACCGGGCCTTGCGCGGGGTCAAGGACACGGCGAACCGGGGGATTTGACCTCGGCGTTTTTTTGGGTCACAAGGGCTTCCGTGAAACACATGACGCATTCCCGCCGTGATTTCCTGGGCAGCCTCGCCAGGCTGGCGGTGGCCGGCGCCGCCGTCACATTGTCGCCCTCCGCGCTGGCCGCGGCCGCCATGGCCGTCCAGCCGAAGTCGCGCCGCCTCTGCTTCGAGCACACCCACACGGGCAAGAGCCTGGACATCGTCTACGCCGTAGGCGACCGCTACGTGCCCGAATCCCTGACCAAGCTGAACGCCTTTCTCCGCGACCACTACTCCGGCCGCATCGGCCGCATGGACCCCAGACTTTTCGACCTGCTCTACCGCCTCAGGCAGACCCTGGGCAGCAGGCAGCCCATCGAGGTCATCTCGGCCTACCGCACCGCTGCCACGAACCAGGAACTGCGCCGCAAGGGACAGGGCGGGGTCGCCAGAAAGAGCCTGCACATGGAAGGCAAGGCCATCGACCTGAACATTCCGGGGGTGTCCCTGGCCGACTTGCGCGACGCGGCCAAGGACCTGCGCAAGGGCGGCGTGGGCTACTACCCCCACGACGGCTTCGTCCACGTCGACACGGGTCCCATCCGTACCTGGTAAGCACGGCGCGACGATGGCGCCTCCGACGAATTTCAGAGGGTGATCCCGGCCTGCAGGCTGCGACCACCCTTTTCCTTTGCGCTCCCCGGCCGTTGTGCCGCTTGCCGAAAACCGCTAATGGCCCCCTAGACTTCCCCGGCATTCCAGGAGCGCTTTCCATGCACAAAAACCTCAGGCATCGCATGAGACTTTTCGACATCATTTGGAATTTGGCGACGGTCGGCGGCAGGCTGTGCGCGGTATTCCCGCTCATCGCCCTTGCGCTGCTCTGCACGCATGCCGAGGCCTGGGGGCAGGCCGCCGAAGGCATACCGCTGACGGATCTCCCACGGGCGGTCCTCGTCATCGGCGGCCGGTCCGTGGACGTCCAGGTGGCCGCGACGCCCGAGGCCCGCCAGACGGGCCTCATGTTCCGCGCGAGCCTGCCCGCGGACGAGGGCATGCTCTTCGTCCACGACGCCCTGCGGGTGCGCTGCATGTGGATGCAGAACACCCTCATCCCCCTGACGGCGGCTTTTCTCGACGAGGACGGGCGCATCCTGGGGTTTGCGGACATGGAGCCGCTGACCACGCAGAGCCACTGCTCGCCGGGGCCGGCCGCGTACGTGCTGGAGATGAACCAGGGATGGTTCGCGCGGCACGGCGTCGTCGCCGGGCAGCGGATCGATCTGGCGGGGGTCGGCGCGCGTCCCTGACGGCGCCGTGTCGGAGCGTGTCCGGCAAGGAAGCGGGTGACAAAAACGGCCCGGCCCAAGGCACTCCGCCTTGGGCCGGGCCGTTTCATGTGCGGGGATCAGACGAGGTCGAAGCGGTCGAGGTCCATGACCTTGGTCCAGGCCGCCACGAAGTCCACTACGAACTTTTCCTGCGCGTCCCGGCAGGCATAGACTTCGGCGATGGCCCGCAGCTGCGAGTTGGAGCCGAAAACCAGATCGACGCGGGTGCCGGTCCACTTCAGCTCGCCCGTGGCGCGGTCGCGGCCTTCGTACACGCCTTCGGCCCCCTGTGCGGGCATCCATGCAACACCCATGTCCAGCAGGTTCACGAAGAAGTCGTTGGTCAACGTTCCGGGACGGCCGGTGAAGACGCCGTGCGCGGACTGCCCGAAGTTGGCGCTCAGGGCGCGCATGCCGCCGACGAGCACCGTCATCTCGGGCGCTGTCAGTCTCAGCTGCTGCGCCCGGTCGACCAGCAGTTCCTCGGCCGAAATCGTATACCGGCCCTTGAGGTAGTTGCGGAAGCCGTCGGCCACAGGCTCGAGAACGGCAAAGGATTCCACGTCGGTCTGCTCCTGGGAGGCGTCGGTCCGGCCGGGCGCGAAGGGGACACTCACATCGTGCCCGGCGTTCCTGGCGGCCTGCTCGATGCCCGTGCACCCGCCCAGGACAATGAGGTCGGCCAGGGAGACCTTCTTGCCATCGGTTCGGGTGGCGTTGAACTCCTGCTGAATCTTTTCGAGGGACTGCAGCACGGCCTTAAGCTCCGCCGGCTGGTTGACATCCCAATCCTTCTGGGGCGCCAGGCGGACGCGCGCCCCGTTGGCGCCGCCGCGCTTGTCGGAGCCGCGGAAGGTGGAGGCCGAGGCCCAGGCCGTAAGGACCAGCTGCTGGACCGTCAGCCCCGCAGCCAGGATTCTGGCCTTGAGATCGGCGACATCCTCAGCGTCGACGAGCTTGTGGTCCACGGCGGGCACCGGGTCCTGCCAGATCAGCTCTTCGGCCGGAACGTCCAGACCGAGGTAGCGCGAGCGCGGCCCCATGTCCCTGTGCGTCAGCTTGAACCAGGCCCGCGCGAAGGCGTCGGCGAATTCGGCGGGATTTTCGAGGTAGCGTCTGGAAATGGGTTCGTAGATGGGGTCGAAGCGCAGGGACAGGTCGGCCGTGGTCATCATGGGCCGGACCTTCTTGGCGGGGTCGTGGGCGTCGGCGACCATGTCCTCGGGCGCCACGTCCTTGGCCAGCCACTGGTGCGCACCTGCCGGGCTCTTGACCAGTTCCCACTCGTACTTGAACAGGACCTTGAGGTAGCCCATGTCCCACGTGGTCGGGTTGGGCTTCCAGGCCCCCTCGATGCCGCTGCCAATGGTGTCGCCGCCCTTGCCGCTCCGGAAGGAGCTCTTCCAGCCCAGGCCCTGCTCCTCGATGGGCGCGGCCTCGGGCTCGGGACCGACGTGCGTGGCCGGGCCGGCGCCGTGGCATTTGCCGAAGGTGTGCCCGCCGGCCACGAGGGCCACGGTCTCCTCGTCGTTCATGGCCATACGCGCGAAGGTCTCGCGGACGTCGCGGCCTGAGGCCACGGGGTCGGGGTTGCCGTTCGGGCCTTCGGGGTTGACGTAGATGAGTCCCATCTGCACGGCGGCCAGGGGGTTCTCCAGGTCGCGTTCGCCGGAATAGCGCTTGTCGCCCAGCCATTCGCTCTCGGAACCCCAGTAGATGTCCTGCTCGGGCTCCCAGACGTCCTCGCGGCCGCCGCCGAAGCCGAAGGGCTTGAGGCCCATGGACTCGATGGCGCAGTTGCCGGCCAGGACCATGAGGTCGGCCCAGGAGATCCTGCGCCCGTATTTCTGCTTGATGGGCCACAGGAGGCGCCGGGCCTTGTCGAGATTGACGTTGTCCGGCCAGCTATTCAGGGGCGCCAGACGCTGGGAGGCCGAACCTGCCCCGCCGCGGCCATCACCGGTGCGGTAGGTGCCTGCGCTGTGCCAGGCCATGCGGATGAAAAGCGGACCGTAGTGACCCCAATCGGCCGGCCACCAGTCCTGCGAGTCGGTCATCAGGGCGATGAGGTCCTTCTTCACGGCCGCGAGGTCGAGCTTCTTGAACTCCTCGGCATAGTTGAACCCCTCGCCCATGGGGTTGGACTTGGACGAATGCTGGTGCAGGATCTGCAGGTTCAGCTGGTTCGGCCACCAGTCGCGGTTCGTCCGACCGCTGCCGGACGCTGCCGGATTGGTCCTGCCCGTCACGGGACATTTGCCTTCGCTCATCGTTCTCTCCTATGGTTTGGGTTTTGCTTTTTTTCCCTGTCGTCAGAAAAGGATATCAAAACGTTACGTATCGCCCGTCGGGCGCCACGATGAAAATACCGGAGGGATATGCATTCCTGATAGCAAAGTCGCAGAAAAATGTCTTCACATTCGTGCCTCGCAGCGGAGTGTGAGAATGGGTATTGGTGAAAAGGAGTGTGAGGGCGGAATGGCGTGAGGGAGAGGCGTTTTGTCAGAGGAAAGTGCGGTGAAGGCGGTCATTGCCTGGCATGACGAGTGGAAACAATCTGAACTATGGAGAAACCATCAAGAATTGAGTGGTCCGAAGTTTCCCGGCAGGTCACAACGTCCCGTGCTTAGGTGCGTTCATTGGAAAATGGGGAGCGCTAGGCATGGACGTTATGGACTGGATGGACGGTATGGACGGCGGACGAATTGCTTGAAACGGGAGGGGGTGCGTTGGAGCCGATCATTGCCAGGCATGGCGGGTACAGGAAGCTGAAGAGCTTTCAGCTGGCGCGGTTGTGCTACGACGTCACGGTGCGGTTTTGCGAGCGCTATGTCCCGGCCGGCAGCCGGACGCGGGACCAGATGGTGCAGGCGGCGCGCAGCGGGGTGCAGAACATCGCCGAAGGCAGCGAGGCGAGCGGCACATCCAAGAAAACGGAACTCAAGCTCACCAGCGTGTCCAGAGCCAGCCTGGAAGAACTGCTTCTGGACTACGAGGACTTTCTGCGCCAACGCAACCTGCCCATGTGGCCCGCCGCCGACCCGCGTCGCGCCTCTCTGGTGGCCCGGCGCTGCCGGAACGCCGACGAGGTGGCAGCCTGGGTCCGGGGAGTTCGGGACGATGCGCTGCGTGCAGAACGAGACGGCGCTTGTAGCAACGCAGCGGCACCGGGCTACCCCGAAATTGCTGCCAACGCGGCCCTGACCCTTATCGGCGTGACCTGCGCCCTGTTGGACCGCCAACTGGCCGCCCTTGCCCAGGCCTTCGCGGAAGAAGGCGGTTTTACGGAGCGCCTCTACCGCGTGCGTACGGCGCAGAAAAGAAGAAAAGGGGAAATGGACTGAATGGACGAGATGGACGTTATGGACGAAAGCCTTTGCAGGCCTCATCCCTGCCAGCGTCCATGTGGTCCATAGGGTCCATCTCGTCCATTACCCTCTCCAAAACCCACAAAAGAAAAAGAGCCTGAAGTCTTGCAACCTCAGGCTCTTGATTTCTATGGCGGGGCCGATGGGACTCGAACCCACGGCCTCCGGCGTGACAGGCCGGCGTTATAACCGTCTTAACTACGACCCCGCATGGTCTTCTTGGTGGGCGGTACAGGGATCGAACCTATGACATTCGGCTTGTAAGGCCGACGCTCTCCCAGCTGAGCTAACCGCCCTGCCCCGTCCAACGAGAAAATGTCTCTATATGTACGGACACCCGTTGTCAAAGACTTTTCTGCCGGATGGAAAAATCTTCTCTGATGCCCGACGGGCTTTGCTCTTCGCCGCTTGTGTACTATTGTTGAAGCAGGACTTTTCACCCCCAGCCCCTGCGCAGGAGCCCATGGACAATCCCAAAACCGCGACGATACAGTTGGCCAAGACATACGCCGACAGGGGCGATCCCGACGGGTGGTTCGAGGAATTCTACTCCTGGGCGGGCGGCGACATCGCCAAGGTCTACTGGGCCGACCTGGAGCCCAACCCCCTGCTTCTCGACTGGCTCGACGCGCACCCCGCGCCGGCCGGCAGGCGGGCCGTGGTGGTCGGCTGCGGGCTGGGCGACGACGCCGAGTCCCTGCGGGAGCGCGGTTACGCGGTCACGGCCTTCGACATCTCCCCTTCCGCCGTGGAGATGTGCCGCCGGCGCTATCCCGGCAGCCCCGTTTCGTACGTCGTGGCCGATCTCTTCGACCACCCCGCGGCCTGGCGGCGCGGCTTCGATCTCGTCTACGAGTGCAACACCATCCAGATCCTCACGGGCGGCAACCGGGTCAGGGCTCTGAACGCCATCGCCGAACTGGTCGCACCCGGCGGCGTGGCCGTCGTCTCCTGCCGCAGCCGCGAGAGCGACGACCATTCTCAGACCTTCCCCATCGCCCTGGACCGCCATGAGATCGACGGCTTCGTGCGCGCCGGTCTGACGGAAACGCACTTTCTGGCCTACGACGACCACCAGGACCCGCCCGTCCCGCACTTCTTCGCGGTGTACAGGCGGCCGGCCTGAGCGGTGTACACACCGGCAACCGTTCCGGGCGCCGTGCCCGCACACGGACGAATCCATCCCAAGGAGGCTCACAGATGAAATACGCTCTCTACGCAATCCTGGTCTTGCTCCTGGCCTCATGCGCCCCCAAGGTGCCACCCGGGAAGTCCGTCCCTCCCGGCAAGGCGTACATGGAGGAGCGCTACAAGTCCAAGGGCGCCGTCGACCGGGTGGTCATCGGCGGGACCGGGACGACCTTCTACTACGACAAGCGCCTGTGGACCGTGAAAAGCGACGAGGGCTCGCGCATCGAGTTCAACGCCCGCAGGTTCGCCAATGCGCAGATATTCTCCTACGACGAAGCCGTCCCGATGACGGACATCTACAGGAAACTGGTGGAGGGCTACGGGCTCAAGGAGGCACAGCTCCTGGAGTCCGAATTCATCAAGGTCAACGGCGAGGTCGTCGTCTTCAACAAGATCGACGGGAAGTACGGGCGCAAGCACATCGTGATCCTGAGCTACGGGTATTCGGACAAGGGCCGCACGGTCATCACTCACGGCTACATCTACAAGAGCATGCTGCGGGACGAGACCGAAGCGGAAATCGTGGACTTCCTGAACGGCTTCGTCGCCGGGAAGTAGGCGCGCGCCCTGAACGGGCCGGGGAAAGCCTTCCCGGCCCGTCTGTAAGCGTCCCTGGGGCGCCGGTTCCTAGTCGTGCAGATACCTATAGATGGCCGCGAAGTCTTCGCGCCCCAGACCGTTCTCGTCGGCCCCGGCGTAGAGTTCCCGCGCCAAACGAGCCAGGTACAGCGGCTGGTCCGCTTCGGCGGCGGTCCGCTCGACCAGGCGCAGATCCTTGAGCATCCATTCCAGCGGGAAGTTCACCTCGTATTCGTCCTTGCGGATCATCTCGGCCTTGGCCTTGGTGAAGGGCGCAACCACGTGCGTGTTCGGCAGCGTGTCGAGCAGAAAGTTGCGGTCGAAGCCGAGCTTCTCGCCCAGCAGGACCGTTTCGGAGAAGACGACCATGGCCTGGGCCAGGAGCGCGTTGATGAGCATTTTCAGGCCCGCCCCGCGTCCCGTCTCCCCGGCGTGGATGATCTTGCCGCCCATGACATTGAGCAGCGGCTCGATCTCCCGCACGTCCCCCGCGTCGCCGCCCACCAGGAACACGAGATCGCCGCGCTCGGCGTTGGGCTTGGTTCCCGACACCGGGGCGTCGACGAAGCGCACGCCGCGATCGCGGGCGGACTGCCCGGACCAGCGGGAGAAGGACGGGTCGACCGTGGAGCAGTCGACCCAGATGGCGCCCGCCTTCATGGCGGACACGAAGCCGGACTCCGACAGGGCGACGTCCCGCACGACCTCGGGCGTGCTGAGCATGGTGAAGACGACATCCGCGTCCCGCACGGCCTCCGCGCACGACGCAGCGGCCCGCGCCCCTAGACGCTCCAGTTCCTGTGCGGGTCCGGCTGAACGGTTGAACACCGTCAGCTCGGCGCCGCTTTTGAGCAGATTGGCGGCCATGCGGCTGCCCATGATCCCGAGTCCGATGAACGCAGTCTTCATTATGCGCCTCCTTCCGTCAGATGCGGTCCGCCCGTGGGGCGGGATAGGGTTTGGTTCCTTCAGCCGTGCCGGCCGCACCAGCGTTCGATGGCTTCGCGCATGGCCAGGGGCTGTTCCGTCGGGATCCAGTGCACGGCGTCGAGATGTTCGATGCGGCAGTCGGGAAGCGCTTCCAGACAGCGGACGGTCATGCCGGGGTCGCCGAAAATGCCGCCGCTGGACAGCAGGGCCAGGGCCGGCGCGCGGACGGCCGAGAGGTCCGGCAACGGGTCGGTGACGGCGAGCAGGTCCTGCAGGTACACGACCGTGGGCAGGATGCGCAGCTCGTGCATCGGCGAGGAAAAGCGCTTGGTCGGGAACGCCCCGTTCGTCCGGGCCATGGCCTCGTGGGCGAGCCGGTCGAGTTCGGCCAGGTCCAGGGGCGGCAGGCTTCCCCGGTGCACGCCCCGGGCCGCAAGGGCCAGCAGGGGCCGCACCATGGCCGCCAGCACGGGGCGCAGGTGCAGCACTCGGGTCATCTGCCCGGTGATGGCGGCGCGGAACATGGGCTCGATGAGCACCAGGCCCGAAACCAGGTCCGGGTGCAGCCAGGCGAACCACAGGGCGAGGTTTGCGCCCAGGCAGTGCCCCACCACCTCCGCCTGTTCAACGCCCTCGTGCCGCAGCAGGGCGGCGAGGTCGGCGCTCCAGACGTCCATACCCACCCGGCCGCGACACAGCGACCCGCCGTGGCCGCGCAGGTCCAGGCGCAGGATGTCCCAGCCTTGGGCCAGGCTCGTGCCGCCCACGAAATTCCACCATCTGGTCATGTTGCTGGCCACGCCGTGCAGCAGGACGAGAGTCCGCCGCGGCGCCCCGGCCCGCGTGATGCGGTAGGCGATGCGCGCGCCGTCCGCGGCCGTGAATACGCTCTCCCGTTCCATGTCACCTTCCCTTTTGAGCGTCAGGTATCCCAGCAAACCCGGAAAAAGAAAAGCCCGGACGCATCGCCGCAAGGCCATGCGTCCGGGCTATGTTCCCGAAAGTGCTGCGCCCTAATGCGCGGCGCCGACCACGAAGAGGTGCATCTCGCGCGGCCCGTGGGCCCCGTGCACGAGGGTGGCCTCGATGTCGGCCGTCTTGCTCGGGCCGGTGATGACGGTCACGTTGGACGGCAGGCTCCGGGCGTTCAGGCTGGAGAGCATCCGCCGGTAGGAGCCGACGATGCGTTCTGCCGGAACCACGGCGATGTGGATGGACGGCACCAGGGACACGGACCGCGCCCGGCCTTTGCCGCCCAGCAGCACGATGGAGGCGGTGTCGGCCAGGAGGTAGTCGGCCGTGGTGATGCCGATGTATGAGGCCACGACCTCGCGGCGGAACTCCTGGCGCTCGCTCTCACCGAAGCTGTCGGCCTCGGGCACGACCTTGACGGCGATGTCGGCCGGCAGCAGCTTTTCGAGTTCCAGGCTTGCGAGCAGAGGGTCGCTCCAGCGCACGATCTGCCGCGCGGTGTCCCACTCGGGGCTGCGTTCGGCGGCCAGGGCCGCGATGGCCCGGCCGCAGGCGGCCGCGTCGGGGCACTCGTGGACCTGCAGGTTCAGGGCCTTGGCCTCGGCCCGGATGCTGTCCATCCAGCCGGCACATTCCTCGGCCGGGACAGGGGTGCCGGCGCAGTTCACGAAGTCCTCGCTCTTGGCGAAGACGATGCGCTCCCGGCCGTCGCCGGCCTGGACGCCGAGGGCCTTGCGGACCCGTTCGATGATGGGGTTCATGCGTCCCTCCCGTCCCGGTTTCGCCGGGCCCATCTTTCGCCGAAACTTTCCTCGGCCAGAGGCGGAAAATCGCGTCCCCTGGTCCACCCTCCCAGCGGTCCGGGCAGCCTGACGATCCACCCGTCGCGGCGCGGCAGCAGGCGCTGACCCATACGGGCCAGGCCGCGCAGGGCGTCGTAGAGGCCGCGCCGACTCATGACGAGGGACCAGGCCGTGAAGGCGAGCTTGGCCGCCCTGCTCTGGGGCAGCACGTCCCACTTGGGGTCGCCATCGGCCAGCTTGGCGCGCAGCAGGGAGAGCATGCGCGGCAGGTCGTTGTCCACGGGGCAGACCTGCTTGCAGGCGCCGCACAGGGTCTCGCCCTGGCAGAGGTGGCTGCATTCGCCTATGCCCCGGGTCAGGGGCGTGAAGACGGCGCCGATGGGGCCGCAGTAGGGCGAGCCGTAACTGTGTCCGCCGATGTTCAGGTACACGGGGCAGACGTTGAGGCAGCCGCCGCAGCGCACGCAGTGCAGGACCTCCCGGAAGTCGGGATCGGCCAGGATGCGGCTGCGGCCGTTGTCCACGAGGACGAGGTGGAACTCCTCGGGCCCGTCGGGTTCGTCGGGCAGGCGCGGCCCGCCGACGTAGCTGATGTAGGTGGATATCTTCTGTCCGGCCGCGGCGCGGGTCAGCATGCGCAGGAGGATGTCGTGGTCCTCCAGGGTGGCGGCGATCTTCTCGATGCCCAGGAGCACGATGTGCACGCGGGGCATGGTCGAGGTCATGCGGATGTTGCCCTCGTTGGAGACGATGGTCACGTGTCCGGTCTCGGCGCAGGCCGTGTTGCCGCCGGAGATGCCCATGTCGGCCGTGAGCATCTTCTCGCGCAGAGCCTTGCGCGCCATGGCGGTCAGGCTGGGCGGGTCGTCGGTGTAGGGCTCGCCGAGCTTTTCGGCGAAGAGCGCGCCGACCTGCTCGCGGGTGTAGTGGATGGCCGGGGCGATGATGTGCGAGGGGGCCTCGCCCTTGAGCTGCACGATGTACTCGCCCAGGTCCGTCTCCACGGTCTCGATGCCGGCGGCCTCCAGGGCGGGGTTGAGGCAGATCTCTTCGCTGAGCATGGACTTGCCCTTGACCACGCGGCGGACCTGATGGCGGCGGGCGACCTGCAGGCAGTACTCGACGGCGTCGGCGCCGGTGTCGGCCAGGTAGACCTGTCCTCCCCTGGCCCGGATATTTTCTGTCAGGGTTTCGAGGACCACGTCGAGGTTGTCGACGATCCTGCTGCGCACGGCCTTGGCGGCCCGGCGCGAGTCCTGCCCAGGGGCGATCTGATTGTAGAGATTCACGGCATTGCGACCGACCTTGTCGCGCATCATGCCCAGGGCCCGGTGCAGCTGCGAGTCCTTGACGGCGCCGGCGGCGAGTTCCCGGTATTTCAGAGGGGTCTGGCTGTGCATGTCACTGCCTCCCGGCCAGGATTTCGGCGATGTGGTGGACGCTGATGGGCAGTTCGCGGCGGCGGATCATACCCTGCATGTGCATGAGGCACCCCATGTCGCAGCCGACCACGGCGCCCGCGCCGGTGGCCTGGATGTTGGCCAGCTTGGTTTCGAGAAGGGCCTCGGAGATCTCGGGGTATTTGGCCGAAAAGGTGCCGCCGAAGCCGCAGCACTCGTCGGAGCGGGTCATCTCGATGAGGTTCAGCCCCCGCACGGCTGCCAGGAGCGCCCGCGGCTGGTCCTTGACGCCGAGCCCGCGCAGGAGGTGGCAGGAATCATGGTAGGTTACGTCCCCATGCCACGACGCACCCACGTCGGTCACGCCGAGCACGTCGACCAGAAATTCCGTGAACTCGAAGGTCCGCGCTCCCACCCGCTCAGCCCGCGCCAGAAGCCTGGGCTCCTTGGCAAAAAGCTCGCGGTAGTGATGACGGACCATGTGCACGCAGGAGCCCGAGGGGCAGACGATGCATTCGGCGTCCTCGAACACGTCGAGAAAGCGGCGGGCCAGGCGGGCGGCCTCGTTGCGGTACCCGGCGTTGAAGGCCGGCTGTCCGCAGCAGGTCTGGTCCGCCGGGTATTCGAGGGTGAGCCCCTGCCGTTCGAGGACCGCGACCATGGCCTCCCCGACCTGGGGGAAGCACGAGTCGACGATGCACTGCATGAACAGGGTCACCCGTTGCGGTTTGTTCATTCAAACACCTCTCCGGCGCTGCTGCGCCATTGCAGATCAGGTACGTCCGTTGTGGTCGAAACCGGGAAACCCACTACGCCCCACACAACAGACACGCAATAAAAAACAATCCAACAATCTAAAATAATTCTCAAAAACACCAAGCCCTAGTCAGTAGGCATCCCCTCCCCCATAACCGGGTCAAGGGGCGAGCACCTTGCGGGGCCCGGGGCAGCGCCCCGGATCTTAACTGACTAACGTCGACCGTCTCTCCCCCATCCCCTAAAATACGGGGCGCGGGGCAGCGCCCCGCCTCTCTTCTCCCACCACTCCCCTACGCCCCGAGGTACGCCGCCAGCACGCGTTCGTCTTCGAGCAACCCCTTGGCGTCGCCGGAGGCGGCGATCTGTCCGGATTCGAGGACGTAGCCGCGGTGCGAATGGGCCAGGGCGAGGCGCGCGTTCTGTTCGACGAGGAGGATGGTCATGCCCTGGCTGTTCAGGCGGTCGAGGATGGCGAAGATCTCCTCGACGACGAGGGGGGCCAGGCCCAGGGAGGGCTCGTCGAGGAGGAGCAGGCGCGGCGAGCTCATGAGGGCGCGGGCGATGGCGAGCATCTGCTGTTCGCCGCCCGAGAGGGTCCCGGCGAGCTGGGTGCGGCGTTCGAGAAGTCGCGGGAACATGAGGTAGGACTTTTCGAGGTCGCGGGCGATGCCGGCCTTGTCCTTGCGGATGTAGGCGCCGAGCAGAAGGTTGTCCTCGATGGTCTGCGCGGCCAGGACCTGGCGCCCTTCGGGGCAATGGGCGAGGCCGGCGCGGACGATGACGTCGGGTCGGGCCTTGGAGATGTCGGCGTCGTTGAAACGCAGGGAGCCGGAGGCGATGCGGGCCAGGCCGGAGACGGCGCGCAGGATGGTGCTCTTGCCGGCGCCGTTGGCGCCGATGAGGGTGACCATCTCGCCGCGGTCGACGTGCAGGCTGACGTCGCGCACGGCCTGGACGGGGCCGTAGCTGACGCTGACGTGATCAAGTTCGAGGAGCGGCATGGCTGTCTCCGAGGTAGGCGTCGATGACGGATTTGTCGCAGCGGACCTCTTCGGGCCGCCCCTGGCAGATGAGGCGGCCGAAGTTGAGGACGGCCAGGCGGTCGCACAGGCCCATGACCAAGGGCACGTGGTGCTCGATGATGAGCACGGTCAGGTCGAAACGGCTGCGCAGGTCGCGGATGAAGTCGCTCAGTTCGGCCTTTTCGGCGAGGTTGAGTCCGGCGGCCGGTTCGTCGAGGAGCAGAAGTTTTGGCCGCAGGGCCAGGGCGCGGGCGATCTCGAGTCGGCGGCGTTCGCCGTACGGCAGGGACGATGCGGCGGCGCGGGCCTTGGCGCCCAGTCCGACGAGGTTCAGGAGGTCCATGGCCGTGGCCATGATCTGCGTCTCCTGGTCGCGGCTGGCGGGCAGGCCGAGGAGGTCCGAGAAAAAGCCGGTGCGCGAGAAGGCCTGCATGGGCGCGCGGACGTTGTCGAGGACGCTCATGCCGGCGAAGAGTCGGATGTTCTGGAAGGTGCGGTCCATGCCCATGCCGGCGACCTTGTGCGGGGCGAGTCCCAGGATGTCGCGGCCAAGGAAGCTGACGCGGCCGGAGGACACGGGGGTGATGCCGGAGACGAGGTTGAAGAGCGTGGTCTTGCCCGCGCCGTTGGGCCCGATGAGCCCGAAGATCTCGCCGGCCTGAACGGAGAAGCTGACGTCGCCGACGGCCATGAGGCCGCCGAAGGAGCGGGACACGCCGTCGAGCTGGAGGATGGTCTCGCTCATGCAACCTCCCTTCTGCGCAGGGAGGCCAGCAGCCCGGCGATGCCCTGGGGCAGGTAGATGCAGGCCACGACGAGGACGATGCCGTTCATGATCAGGCGTGCGTCCTTGAGGGGCCGCAGGACTTCGGGCAAGGCGACCAGGAGGGCAGCGCCCAGGAGCGGGCCCCAGACGGAGCGGGCGCCGCCGATGAGCACGTAGGCCAGGCAGGCCACGGAGGCGTCGAAGCTGCTCTGGCGGGCGTTCCAGGTGTTGAGGAACGGCGCGCTCATGGCCCCGACGACGCCGGCCAGGCCGCAGCCGATGACGAAGGCCCGGACCTTCTCGAAGGTCGTCGGGATGCCCATGGCCTGGGCGGCCAGTTCGTCCTCGCGGATGGCCATGAAGGAGCGGCCGGCCACGGTGCGCGTCAGGCGGGCGGAAAAGATGAGCATGACGGCCAGGAGCGGCCCGAAGAACCACAGGTAGCCGAGGCGGCTCTCGAAGGGCTGCGGGATGCCGAAGAGGCCCACGGCGCCGCCGGTCACGTCGAGGACGAGGACGACGACGTTCAATACCTGGACGAAGGCGATGGTGGCCAGGGCGAGGTAGATGCCGCGCAGGCGCAGGGCCGGGATGCCGACGGCGAGGCCCAGCAGCGCGCTGGCCGCCAGGGCGATGAGCCATTCGACGGGATAGAGGGCGGGGCCCAGGGCTTCGCGCCAGGCGGCGAAGGCGGGGCTGGTGCCCATGATGGCGGCGATGTAGCCGCCCATGGAGTAGAAGCCGATGCTGGCCAGGGACAGCTGCCCGGCCATGAGCGGGTACCACAGGCTCATGCCCAGCAGGGCCTGCTGGACGATGGCCACGATGAGGAATCCGTAGTTTTCGAGGAACATGCCTAGACCTTCTGGATGGTTTGCCGTCCCAGAAGCCCCTGGGGGCGGGCCAGGAGGATGACGAAGAGCATGACGAAGGCCACGGCCTCCTTCATGGACGAGTAGTCGGGCGGGAGGAAGGCCTCGCCCAGACCGATGACGAGTCCGCCGAGGACGGCGCCGGGGATGCTGCCGAGTCCGCCGAGGACGATGACGGCCAAGCCCTTCAGACCGTAGCTGACGCCGAAATACGGCCCGGCCAGGCCGAAGCTGGCGCCGATGAGTGTGCCGGACAGGCCGCCGAGGGCGCCGGAGATGAAAAATGTGGACAGGATGTAGCGGTCGACGTGGATGCCCAGGAGGCTCGCGGTCTCGGGGTTCTCGGCCGTGGCCTGCAGGGCCTTGCCCATGCGCGTGCGGTTCATGAACCAGGCCAGGGCCAGGAGCATGGCCAGGCTGACGACGAGGATGATGATCTGCACGGTGCGCACGGCCAGGACCTTGCCGTCCATCTTGAAAACCATGGCCATGGGCAGGGAGCCGAAGATGCCCGAGGGGAAGGCGTAGATCTCGGCGCCGACCAGGAACTGCAGGCAGTTGACGAGAATGAGGGCCACGCCGAGGCTGCTGACCAGGGCTAGGAGCGGGTCCGCGCCCTTGGCGCGCAGGGGCCGGAAAGCCAGACGCTCGACGAGGACGCCGATGCCGCCGGCCAGGAGGGAGCCGCCGAGCAGGGCCAGGGGAAACGGCAGGCGGAACGGCAGGCTCATGCCGGCCAGGAGTCCGTTCAGGCCGAAATCGCCGACGGCCAGGGCGTAGGTGCAGTAGGCTCCGAGAGTGAAGACGGCGCCGTGGGCGAAATTGATGATGCCCAGGATCGAGAACACCAGCGTGTAGCCGAGGGCGAAGATGGCGTAGACCGAGCCGATGGACAGGCCGTTGATGAAGCTTTGCAGCAGAAAGACGATGTTCATGATGGAGCCGGAAGCCGGGGAAGCTGGGCCTCCCCGGCCTGGGAAGCGTTATTCGGGCAGCAGTTCCATGGTCCCGGTCTTGCCGTCGTCGGCGACCTTGATCTGCGAGACGTAGAAGGTCTTCTGGGTGATCTCGCCGTCGGCATCGAGGACGATCTCGCCTAGGGGCGTGTCGTAGGAACTGGAGACGATGGCGGCGTTGAGGGCAGTGCGCAGTTCGGCGGTGTCCATCTCGGCGATCTTTTTGCCGGAGCTCTTCTCGACTTCGTTCAGGGCGTCCACGACGACCTTCACGCTGGTGTAGGCCTGGGCCGAGAACTGGGCCGGGTCCTTCTTGAACATGTCCTTGAAGGCGGCGGAAAAGGCCTTGTTCTCGGCGTTGTCGGCTTTCGGGCTGTAGGCCTGGGCGACGATGACGCCGGTGCACTCCTGTCCGCAGACGGGGTACATGTTCGGGGAGTTGAAGCCGTTGCCGCCGACGATGAGGCCCTCGTAGCCGAGCTGTCGCAGCTGCTTGACCATGTTGCCGCCGTCGGCGGCCAGGCAGCTCATGACGACCATGTCCACGCCGGCGCCGAGGATGGCGGTGACCTGGGTGGTGAAGTCCGTGTCCTTGACGCTGGTCTTCTGGATGGTGGTGATGTTCAGGCCCATGCCCTTGATGGCCTCCTGGAAGATGCCGGTCTCGGAGACGTTGAAGGCGTCGTCCTGGGCATAGACCACGGCCACGTTCTTCACGTTCGGGTTGAGCTTCAGGGCGCGCTTCAGGGCGTTGGGGGCGACGAGGGTCATGGGCGCGGAGATGCGGGAGACGTACTCGCCGATCTGGGCGATGCCCTTGGCCGTGTTGGACGGGCCGACAACGGGGACCTTGGCCTGGTTGGCGATGGGGTTGGCGGCGAAGGCCTGTTGGGACAGGGTCGGCCCGATGATGGCCACGACCTTGTCGCGGGAGATGAGGTTCTGGAAGGCGTTGATGGCCCCGGCCTCGTCCCCGCCGGTGTCCTGAAAGGCCAGTCTGATGGGCGTGCCGCCGACGCCGCCCTTCTCGTTCAGGAGCTTCTCGGCGACCTTGGCGCCGTTGACCTGCTCCTCGCCGAACAGGGCGACATTGGTGGTCTGGCCCACGGCGATGCCGACGGGGATGGGGCTGCCGACAGGCTCGGCCAGGGCCGTATTGGCGAGGAACAAGCCCGCCAAAAGAATGATGAATGAACGCATGTATGCCTCCGTGAAGGTGCGGTTGGCCCGAGGCGATCTCAGGGCCATCGATAAACGATTGGTTGACCTATCAAAGAAGAAATACGTACGCAACCGGCAAATATGTCTGGCAAACGACATGGGGAATCGCGCACGGTCCGGGTCGGGCCGGGATGGCGTCCCTCCCCGTCACGTGCGGCAGATCATGGTTCGGTCGGAGCGGCAAGCCGTTCCAGAGTCATGAGTCTGAAAACAGGCGGGTGATGACGGAGTCCAGGTCGCGGATGCCGACGGGCTTGCTGAGATAGGCGTCCATGCCCTGTTCGAGGAAGTTCTCCCGGTCCCCGACCATGGCGTGGGCAGTGAGGGCCACGACGGGAATGTCTCTGGAGGCGGCGTGGGCCGGGTCCGTGCGGATGGCCTTGAGGGCTTCGATGCCGGTCATGACCGGCATCTGGATGTCCATGAGGATGAGGTCGAACTCCTGGGCGGCCAGCAGTTCCAGGGCCTCCCGGCCGTTTTCGGCCACGCTGACGCTGTGCCCCATCTTTTTGAGGAGCGCGGACGTGGCGATCTGGTTGATCTTGTCGTCCTCGGCCAGCAACACGCGCACGGGCCGGCCAGACGTCGGCAGTCCGGCCGGGGCAGGCGAAGACTCGACGCGCGCTTTCGGCACGGCGAAGGGCAGGTCGACCATGACGGACGTGCCCTGGCCCAGGACGCTTTGAATCTCCAGGCTGCCGCCCATGAGCATCACGAGGCGATGGGTGATGGCCAGGCCGAGGCCGGCGCCCTGGTAGGCCCGGGTGTAGGAGCCGTCGACCTGGTAGAACGGGGCGCAGAGCTGGTCCAGACTGATCTCAGGCATGCCGATGCCCGTGTCGCTGACGGTGAAGCGCAGCCTGGCATCCCCGGCCGGAGCCGGCAGCGGCTCCATGTCCAGGCGCACACTCCCGTGCGGCGTGAATTTCAGGGCGTTGCCCAGGAGGTTGCCAAGGATCTGCATGACCCGCGTCTCATCGCCGACAACGCGTTCCGGCACCCCTTCGGCCATGCGGCAGGCCAGGTCCAGGCCCTTTTCACGGGCCGTTTGGAAAAAGAGCTCCATGACCGAGTCGCGCAGTTCCTCAGTGGAGAATTCGGCCGAGCGCACGGCCAGCCGCCCGGCTTCGATGCTTGAGATGTCGAGGATGTCGGCCAGAAGACGCGTCAGACGGTTGGCGGATTTGACGGCCAGCGTGATGCATTCGACCTGCTCCGTACTGGGGTCCGTGGTCTGGAGAAGCTGCAGCATGCCCATGATGCCGTTTAAAGGGGTCCTGACCTCGTGGCTCATGTTGGCCAGGAACTCGGATTTGGCGTGGTTGGCGCTCTCGGCCGCCTCCTTGGCCCGGACCAGATCGGACTCGGCCTCCTTCTGTCCGGTGATGTCCTCGGTAAAGATGACGATACCGCCCACGTCCCCCCGGACCGTGTGCCATGGCCGCACTTCCCAACGCACCCACTGGCTTGAGCCGTCTGCGCGCTCGAAGTGGTCCTCTTCCTTGCGGATGATCTCCCCGCCCAGGCCACGGCGATGGACGTCCCTCCATTCCGGTCCGATCTCGGGGAAGACCTCGTAATGGGAGAGGCCCAGAATGTTCCGCTCGCCCAGGCGGTAGTCGTCCAGCCAGCGTTGACTGGCCGCGATGTAGCGCATCTCCCAATCGAACATTGCCAGGGAGGCGGGGGCATACATGACGAAGATCTGCAGCCGCTCCTCGCTCTCGCTCAGGGCGGCCAGGGCTTCCTCGGCCCTGGCGCGGGCGCTTCTGGCCTCCTCCATCTGCTGCAGGGCGGCGATCCTGGCCCGTTTCTGCTGTTCCAGGGCCGCGGCCTGGACCTCGGCCAGGGCCGCCTCGGCCTGCTTGCGCTCGGTCAGGTCCAAGGCGTAGGCGACCCGGCTCATGGGCCTGCCTGTCTCGTCCCTGAGGACCGTGATGTCCAGGAGCACCGGGAAGCGCCGGCCGTCCCGGGCCATGTGTTCGCTTTCGAAGACGGCGTGGTTCGAGGCGTTGAGGGTCTCGACCATCTGTTGAAGCTGGCCGTGCCTGTCTTCGGCGAAGAGCGCGGAGATGGGCAGTCCGACCATCTCCGCCGGTTCATAGCCGCGCAGCCGGGCGAAGGCCGGGTTGACGGCCAGCATCGAATCGGTTCGGGCGTCGACGATGGCCAACCCCAATTCGGCGTTCTCGAAGGCTTGGGCCCACAGCCGCAGCTCGGTTTCGGCCAGGCGCAGGGGGGTGAGGTCGACGAAGGAAGACAGAACTCCCTCCTCCAGGAAAATTCCCGAAATCCGGACGGAGCGCTCCAGGCCGTCCTTGCAGGCCACACGGAATTCTCCGGCGTCGAATTCCCTGCCGCCGCGACGGGCCCCGTCCAGGGCCTCCTGCCAGCGCGACATGGCCTCGGAACGGGCGTCGGGATCGGGGAAGGCCAGGGACCACCATGTCGCCATGTCGGGCACGTCGTCCAAGGTGTAGCCGAAAAGCTGCTCGAAACTCCTGTTGCCGGCGGTGATGCGCCCTGTCCCGTCGGCCATGGCCATGGCCACGGGCGCCTTGAGGAACATGTCCCTGAAGCGCGCCTGACTGTATTCGAGGGCCTTGTCCTGCCGGACTCGTTCGAGCAGGGCCGCGCGCTCCTTGCGCACCGCGGTCAGGACGATGCCCAGGATGACACTCAGGGCCAGCAGGGAGCCGAGCAGACTGACGACATACGTGCGGCGGGCCTTGGCGGTCAGGCTTTCGATCCGTTCCTGGAGCAGGGCGTCCACCTCCGCCGCACGCATTTCGAGGCCGGTATGGGCGACGCGCAGGGACACGGCCAGTCGCTGATCCTGCCTCGTGCCCCCCCCCCAGTCCTGCAGGAGCAGGCTGAAGCTCCGGATGCTGCGGGCATACTGTTCGGTTTCCGCCGCGTCGGCCGGATCCAGCCGCGCCGCCGACGCTTCGAAGGACCGCAAGGCCTGACGCAGCAGGTTCATTCCGGCGTCCTGGCTGAACGGCGACTGCGGGTCTGCGCCGAGGCTGGCCTGCATGAACCCTTTGGCCAGATCGATCCTGGCCTGGCGCAGTTCTCCGAGATAGGCCGTGGTCTGCCGCAGGGCCGTGGTCTGCACCCAGTGCATCCACGCGAGCAGGCCGACGCTGCACAGGGCCAGCAGCACGGCGGCAAAAACCCACCGCGATGGCCTCCATTCTCCGGGCTGGTCGACGCGCGGCATGTTCATCCTCCGGTTTTCTGCGTTGCGGGTGGGGTCCAGGACAGGCCGAAGGAGGCCAGCATTGCGAGGTGTTCTTCGGACCCCAGGTATGCAGCCAGGGCCTCGTCCCAGACATCGCGGAATTTCGGCTCGTCCAGCCTGAAGGCGAACGCGGGCAACCCTGATTCCAATTCGTCGTCGACAGCCACCTCAAGTCGTGCCGGTTCGCCGCGCGACAGCATCCAGCGCAGGCTCGGCTCCGAGAGCAGCAATGCATCCGCCAGGCCCGTCTCCACGGCCCTGCGGCCCGTAAGGGCGTCGGGGACACGCAGCAGGCGTCCGCCGGCCACGCCAAGGCGCGCCATGAGCGTGTCTTCGATGGAACCGGCCAAGACAGCGACGGCGATGTCCCAACGGCCCGCCATCTCCATGTAGGAGCGGAGGCCGCGGGGATTGCCCGCAGGCACCAGCATAGCCTGGCGCACGGCCATGGTGGGCCGGGAAAAAAGGACCTTTTCGGCGCGTTCGGGGGTGATGAAGAGGCCAGCGGCGATGACGTCGATGCGTCCCGCCCGCAGTTCGGGGATGAGGCCGCCCAGTTCCACCTGGTGCCACTCGATATGGGAGATGCCGAGGCGCTCGACCACGTGACGCGCGATCTCCGGAGCTTCCCCGGTGATCTCGCCGATGTCGCCAAGGACTGCGAACGGCGCTTCGACCGCATACCCGATGCGAACCACCCCCGTCTTCCGCAGCCGTCCGAGGGCGTCATCACCACCGGGCTGAAAGAAAAATATCGCCATGAGCGCCAGAACTCCCGCCACGCACAGGGCGATCAATCGCTGAACCCGTCCCACGCTCTCCTCATGACTTACGTTTTGAGCCGAAGTGTCAGGATCGTCAGCAGAATCCGGCAAGAACGCCGTATCCGCTCCGATCCAGGCCTTTGTTCACAAAACCTGTAACCCGTCCGGTGCGAAAAGAACAACCTCTATGCAGCGATTTTCCGGGTAAAAAATGTAACCGTCGCCCGTTACGTCAGGGACGGAATCCTGCGCTGCAGCATGTCCAGGAGTCCGGCCGGGTCCAGGGCCACGTCCAGGGCGTCGTGCATGGGCCTTTTCATGAACCCTTCACGCTCGGCCGTGACGAGCATGGCCCGCAGGGGTTCGAAAAAACCGTTCACGTTCAGCAGGCCGCACGGCTTGGCGTGAAAGCCGAGCTGACTCAGGGTGCAGACCTCGAAGAGTTCGTCCAGGGTGCCGATGCCGCCGGGCAGCGCCAGGAAGGCGTCGGACAGTTCGATCATAAGGTTCTTGCGCTCGTGCATGGTCGACACGACGTGCAGACGCGTCAGCCCCCGGTGGAACTCCTCCTTGTCCTTGAGGAGCTGCACGGTCACGCCGACGACCTCCCCGCCCTCACCGAGAACGCTGTCGGCCAGGATTTTCATCAGCCCCGTGCGGGACCCGCCGTAGACGCAGGTGATCCGACGCTGAGCCAGTTCGCGGCCCAGTTCGGCCGTGGCGCGCGCATATGCCGGATGGTTGCCGTCGCTCGATCCCAGGAAAACGCAGACTGATTTCATGCTCACTCTCCGGTTTGGGGCGGGGTTCTGAATCCCAGCCAGATTCTGTGGAAGGTCGTCAATGGGCCGCTACGCCAAACGGGCCCGAAACCCAAGGAAAAAGGCTCTCCCGGTCAGAGCGTCCAGGTTGTCATCGGATGCCCGCTGACGTCGTTGCACGTTGATCCGGGCGCATCACCCAAGTAACCCGTCATCGCGAGCGCAGCGCGGCCTGGTCGGGCAACGCGCGAGATCCATCCTCGACGTGCTCTGGATTGCAACCGGAATAGACCGTGAAAAATGGATTGCCGCGTCGAAGACTCCTCGCAATGACGAAGCACGGCACGTGAGGCGATGCGCAAGGCTCAACGTTCGATGACGTCAATAAGCGTCCAAAGAAAGGACTCACGGATCGGGCTACAAAGAAAGGGCCCGCTGCAGGGGCCCTTCCGGAATCGCCGAACGTCGAGGGTGCGGCAGAACTTTGGGTTTCCGCGCCGTCCGCACGGCTCCGTCAATGAAAGGTCTGGCCCTTGGTCAGGACGCGCCAGTGTTCCGCGGGGATGGGCAGGCAGTAGCACCGGCCGGGCAGGTCTGCGCACATGAAGAGCCTGCCTGAGGCCTCTTCCCAGCAGACGAGGTCCGAAAACATGGCCAGGATCTGGTGGAAGGAAAGTTCTTCCAGGTTGGCGACGGGCATCCGCCCGCCGAGGATGGAAAAGGCGGCCCTGCGGACAAGGTCGAATCCTGTCGGCGTCAGGCCGACGTCTATGGAATCAAGGGGATGGAGGGTCAGTTCGACGTCTTCAACCATGATCTTCACGGATTGGTCTGCGCGTTCCATGGTGTCCTCCGGGGTTTGGACACAACATAGCAAAGAACAGACCGCAAAGGCAAAAAAAACTCGCACGCAAACGGCATCTTTTGCATGCCGCATGTCCCAACGCGCCAATGCCGGTTCCTGCGCGTTCGCCGCGGCGATCAGCTCCTGGGATTTGCGAAGCGGCCGTCCGAACGCATGTCCCCGGCCGTGTGCTGATGCGCCTCGGCCCAGCCGCTGACGGCCTCGGGAAAGACGTCGAAGGCCCTGAAGTACGGCTTGATGTCGAGCAGCGGCGTGCCATTGAGGACATCCACGTCCAGGATGTGCAGGACGTTGCCGTCCACCCGCTGCAGGCGCACCACGGACAGGCCGATCTGGTTCGGCCGGCGGGGAGCGCGGGTGGAAAAAAGCCCCCGCTTCGCCGGCTCCATGAACGGGACCACGGTCAGGTCGAATCCGTGGCTCATATGAAAATGGTACAGCAGGTAGATGTGGGAAAACCCTTCCAGGTCGCGCAGGCCCGGGGCCAGGGCTTCGTCGATGACGACCGTGCCGGCCGTGTCGCGGGCGCCGCAGGGCTGGATGGGCATATTGGCCCGGTCGGTGAAGGGGGAATGGATGACGCCGATGGGGCGGATGACGATGTCGGTCATGGGGAACTCCGTGGTTCGGGACGGTCAGACGGCGAGGAACACCATGGTCCCGTCCCCAAGGGG
Organism: Desulfomicrobium escambiense DSM 10707; assembly: GCF_000428825.1. NCBI lineage: Bacteria > Pseudomonadati > Thermodesulfobacteriota > Desulfovibrionia > Desulfovibrionales > Desulfomicrobiaceae > Desulfomicrobium > Desulfomicrobium escambiense. The sequence continues at coordinate 106,041 of NZ_AUAR01000013.1, forward strand.
TAAACGGCAGGAAGCATCCAGTTTTCCCCTGCGATGTCAAGGCATTTCCTCCCTCGCGCAGGCATTTCAGTCTTCCGCACCCTCTCCGGCTCCCATTTCCCGGCATTCCTGCCAGAGATCGCCCAACATCAGCTTCAGGATTTCGGCCGCAGCCATGCTCCCGGCCTCGTCGAGTTCGCCGAATTCCAAGGAACGGACGACAGTCGCGAAGAGCTCTTCGTACCGGTCGAACTTCTGGCCAGCCAAGATGTGGTGCACGCCGTCGCGCACGGCCACGCTGTCCACCCCCCGCTCGACCAGGCGCTGCAGGACCGGCTTCCAGGCCTCGCGGCCGAGCCTGTTCAAGGCCACGGCGGCCAGCCAGGCCACGTCGGAGTTACGGTCCTCCAGGGCGTCGAGCAGGGCCGGGATAGCGCCGGGGTCGAGAATCTCGCCCAGGGCCTTGGCCGCTCCCCAGCGGGCGTCCTTGGACGGCGAGTTCAGCATAACCCGGCACAGGCCGGGCACGGCCGCCTCCCCTGCCTCGACGAGCATCCGCCTCCCCTTCTGCCTGACCAGGCCGTCCCTGTGCTGCAGCATGGCCAGCAGTCCATCGATGCCGGCGTCCTTTTCGGTTGTCATGGATCACCTCCGCGTCGCGCCAGATTAGTCCATTCCCGCCGCCCGGACAACTCGTATGGTACAGATTCCGAATCTTGACGCCGGTGTTTGACCAAAACCGATTTTTGACCCAATACGGTGGCAGGTCCCCGGCGGCTTCCGACCGCCGGCCTATGTGCACGACAGCCAAGGGAGGCGACATGATCTCGTTGAAGGTGAACGGCACGGTTCATGAAGTTGACGCGGACCCGGGCACGCCCCTGCTGTGGGTGCTGCGCGACGGCCTGGGGCTGACCAGCGTCAAGTACGGATGCGGCGAAGGCATGTGCGGCATCTGCACCGTGCTGGTGGACGGACGCGCCGAACGGTCGTGCGTCACGCCGGTCGAAAGCGTACAGGGAAGCGAAATCCTGACCATCGAGGGTCTGCCGGAGGACCACCCCGTAAAGGTCGCCTGGACCGAGCTGCAGGTGCCGCAGTGCGGCTACTGCCAGACGGGCATGATGCTGCAGGCCGTCGACGTCCTGACGGCCGGGCCCGGCATCACGGACGGGGAGATGGCCGCGGCCATGGACGGCATCGCCTGCCGATGCGGCTCGCACCCGCGAGTCATCCCTGCCATGCGCCGGGCCGCCGGAAAGATGAAGGAGGAAACGCCATGAACGAAGACGTGTCGCGACGGTATTTCCTGAAAGGCGGCCTCCTGGTCCTGGCCGTGGCCATCACTCCCGGGGCGCTGGTGCTCATGAACGTCTCCCCGGGGGCGGCGGCCCCGGCGACCCCGTTCCGCCCCCACGCCTTCCTGGAGCTTGACGCCGACGGTTCCGTGACCGTGTGGGTCGGGCAGACGGACCTGGGCCAGGGCACCCACACCGGCATCGCCATGATCATCGCCGACGAGATGGACGCCGACTGGAACCGCGTGCGCGTCAGGATGGCACTGGCCGCAGAGCCCTTCAAGGACCCCGAATGGGGCATGCAGGCCACCGGCGGCAGCACCAGCATCAGGCATCGCTGGGACATGCTCCGCAAGGCTGGAGCGGCGGCACGGCTGATGCTCGTGCAGGCGGCGGCCCGGCAATGGGGCGTCGACCCGGCCGTCTGCACGACCGCAGCGGGCCAGGTCCGCCATCCCGACGGACGCGGCATCGGGTACGGAGATTTGGCCGCCAAGGCGGCCGCGCTGCGGGTGCCCGCCGATCCGCCTCTGAAGAATGCCGCGGACTATGCCGTCATCGGCACCCTGAGAAGACGGTTGGACATGGAGGACAAGGTCCAGGGACGCACGGCCTTCGGCATCGACTTCCGCCTCCCCGGCATGTGCGTCGCCGTGCTGGCTCGCCCCCCGCGCTTCGGGGCCAGGCCCGTCGCCGTGGACGCCGACGGGGCCAGGCAGGTGCGGGGGGTGCTGGACGTCATCCCCGTGGGCGACGCCGTGGCGGTCTGCGCGGAATCGACCTGGTCTGCCCTGCAGGGCCGGGACGCCCTGAAGATCACCTGGAGCGAGGGCAGCCGCCCGGATTTGAGCGATGCGGCCATCGCCGCGGAACTCCTGGCGAAGCTCGACGGCCCAGCCGCCGTGGCCGAGGACACGGGCAACGCCGCCGAGGCCCTTGCCGCGGCCGCGATGGTCGTCGAATCGGCCTACTCCGTACCATACGTGGCCCACGCCCAGCTTGAGCCGACCAACTGCACCGCGCATGTGGAAAAGGACCGCTGCCGCATCTGGGCCCCCACCCAGGGGCAGACCGCGGCCCAGGATGAGGGGGCCAGAATCTGCGGCCTGCCACCCGAAAAGGTCGAGGTCATGACCACGCCCTGCGGCGGCGGTTTCGGCCGCCGCGGCGAGACCGATGTCGTCACCGAGGCCGTCAGCCTGTCCAAGGCACTAGGGCGCCCGGTCAAGGTCGTCTGGACCCGCGGCGACGAGTTCGCCCACGACGTCTTCCGACCAGCCAGCGTCTGCCGCATCAGCGGCGGGCTGAACGGCGACGGCAAGCTCGTCGTCTGGTCCCACAGGCTGGTCTCGTCGTCGATCATGTCCCGCCTGTGGCCCTCGGCCGTGCAGAACGGCCTCGACCCGACCTCCGTGGAGGGCGTCGAGGGCATGCCCTACGCCATCCCCCACCGCCGCATCGAATACGCCATCCCCGACCTGCCCATCCCCGTGGGCTGGCTGAGGTCCGTGGGCAACTCGTACAACTGCTTCACCGTCGAGTCCTTCATGGACGAACTGGCGCTTGCGGCCGGGAAGGACCCCGTGGAGTTCCGGCTGGGGCTCATGGAGAAGGACTCCCGTGCCCACCGCACCCTGACCCTGCTGGCGGACAAGGCCGATTGGGGCGGCCCGGTTCCGGCGGGCCGCGGCCGGGGCGTAGCCGTGACGGAGTGCTTCGGCTCGGCCGTGGCCCAGATGGCCGAGGTTTCCGTGGACCGCGGGACCGGGGTCATTACCGTGCACCGCGTGGTCTGCGCCGTGGACTGCGGCCCGGCCGTATACCCCGACGCCATCACTGCCCAGATGGAGGGCGCCGTGGTCATGGGCCTGAGCATCGCCCTGAACGAACGCGTGAGGTTCGCCAAGGGCGGCGTGGCCACGTCGGGTTTCTCGCAGTACCGTCTGCTCGGTATGAAGGAGGTCCCGGCCGTGGAGGTCTTCATCGCCGAAAGCCGGCACCCGGTCGGCGGCATCGGCGAACCGGGTCTGCCGCCCATCGCCCCGGCCGTGGCCAACGCCGTCTTCGCCGCCACGGGCGTCAGGCTGCGGGAGCTCCCCTTCAGCCGGGAGGCGCTGAAGACGGCCGTGGCCTAGCAGTCCGTGGAAGAACGGCGATCTGCCGCGTCAGCGAAAAAAGCCAGGACACGCAGTGTATTGCGTATACAAAAGGGTCCGGCTTTTTTCGCGTCCTTGCATCTCACCATTTTTAGATGATTGCGGACTTTGAGTTTTTCAACAGTCCGTGAGCGATCCGCCACTCACCAAAAAAGAGGGGTTCCGTCGAAGACGGACCAGGGTGCGGCGCAGGGTGAGCCGACAGAAGCGAGGATGGTGCCGGGGCTGGCGGACGTCTTGAGGACGGGATATGGTTGCGCTGTTCCGATGAGGGCGTCTCTTGTCACCCGAACGGGGTTGCCATGAAGGACTGCATTCTCCGATCCAGTGCGGCGGTCACCTCTGCGCCAGTCGACGGTTCCCCCGGACGGGCAGTCCGTTACCTGCGCTGGGCCGTCCTCGCGTTCCTGCTTCAGGGCTGCGTCGTGATGCCTATCCCGACCGCCGAGGACAAGGTTCTCGAGGGCCGTCCCGTCACCGAATTCCAGCAATCCTTCCTGCGGCAGGGAGTGACCACCCGGGACGAGGTCGTCCGCCATCTGGGTCAGCCGTTCATCATCCTGGAGGACGCCAGGGTCTTCATCTATCGATGGGACATGCGTCAGGGAATTTTCGTCTGGGTCATTTTCGGCAGCACGGAGATCGCAGGCGACGCGCATGATGTGCCCCGACATTATCTTCTGCTGATCCAGTTCGACGGCGACAACGTGGTCAGGCGTTTCGAACGGACCACGCGACCTCTCTCCCGCTCCGCCCCGGAGTTTCTCATGGACTGGCTGGACGGCCGGACGCCGGCGCGCCGCACGGAGGAATGACATGAGGAGCACTCTGCCAGCAGTTCTTCCGGTTTCCGCCGTCAGGGTTCCGCTCGTCTGCACCATCCTTGTCATCGCGGCGGTTGTGGCGGCCTGCACGGCCGTCGGCCTTCCGGGGTCGCGGATGCCCGCCGCCTTCGACACGAGCGGCACGCGAGCGGTGTTGCTCAACGTGCAGTGCGTTGTGGACGGCAAACAGCGCGAGGCGTTTGCGGCGATTCCGCTGGTCCGGCTTTCCCTGGCCACCTTCGAAACCTTCGGGGAATTCTCGCCGATCGGGCTGAGCGGACTGACCAATGCGTCAACCCGGGAAGGCTGGGTCTGCCTCCGCCTCGCCCCCGGCAGCCATTACCTGCGCGTTTTCGGCCCCGCATCCGGCCCCCAGTACCCGCAGCCGCAAGGGCTGCCGCGCGTCAGCATCTGGAGGGTCGTGGTCCCGGAAGGAGACGCGCCGCTCTATATCGGTTCCCTGCTGCTGGCGGGCAGAACAGTGACGAGGAACTTTCTCGGTTTCAAGACGGTCGAACCGCTCGATTTCAGATTCGCCGACATGCGAGACGACAGTACTGCGGCGGAAGTCGTTGCCGCCCGGGAGTTCCCCGATGCGGGCGCCGGGCAGACCCAGCTTCTGCAGCCATGGAATCCCGGCGACCCCATGATCTTCCGCACGCCGCGGCCCTCCGCACCTACCAGATGAACGATGTCGCGGCGCCGATTCCAGTGTCGCCCCGCCGGGCGAGTCCTCGTTGCGGGGTCGTGCCGATGCCCGACACGATCCCGCTCGAAGGTTCCTAGAGTTCGCGCACCAGGGCCTGCAGGAAGGCGGTGATCCGTTCCAGCGACGGAACGTGCACGCGTTCGCGCGGCGTGTGGACGTTCTCCATGGTCGGGCCGATGGAGATGATCTCGAGGCCCGGAGTGCTCGCGGCCATGTAGCCGCACTCCAGACCGGCGTGAATGATCTCCGTCTTCATGGGTGTCTTGAACACGCCTTCGTAGGCGGCCAGGGATTTCTTGTACAGGTCCGATTCGGGGTTGGGCGGCCACGCCGGGAACGTGCTGCGCCGCGTGGCGACCGCGCCGGACTTGGTGGCGGTCTGCTCGATGCCGCGCGCGACATCCTCCAGCTTCGCCAGGCTGAAACTGCGCTGGAAGGTGACGACGGTCAGGGTGTCGTCCCCGGTCTTGACGACGCCGATGTTGTTGGACGTCTCGGGCAGTCCGGGCAGCTGCTTGGACCATTCGATGACGCCCTGGGGGAAGTCCGCCACCATGCGCAGAGCTTTGGCGGAATCAGCCTCGGACAGAGTCTGCTGCGGGGAGTCGGCCGCAGGGGTCAGGGTCACGGCCAGCTGCGTCTCGTCCGGGAAACGTTTGCGCGCGTCCCGCTCGAAAACGGCCAGCCGCTTCTGCAGCGCATCCAGCCGATCCGCTGGCAAGGTAAAGACGGCCTCGGACGTCCTGGTTATGACGTTGTCCGCGGAGCCGCCGTTGAACGTGGCCAGGCGCAGGGGGATGTCCGCGGCCAGGGCCTCGGCCACCAGGGCATTGGCGTTCGCGCGGTTCTTGTCGATCTCCACCCCCGAATGCCCGCCCAGCAGCCCGTCGATGCGCAGGGAATACGCCTGCCGCCCCTGCTCCGCCGCAGCGTAGGCCAGGGGCAACGCCACCACGGTCTTGATCCCGCCGGCCGCGCCGATGGTCACCGTGCCCTCGTTCTCGGAATCGATGTTGATGAGCTTGCGTCCGGAGAAGAATCCCTCGGACAGGCCGCAGGCGCCCGACATGTCGATCTCCTCGTCGGTGGTGAAGAGGAGCTCCAGGGGCGGGTGCGGGCTCGAGGGGTCCTCGGCCAGGGCCAGAGCCACGGCTATGCCCATGCCGTCGTCGGCGCCGAGGGTCGTCCCGTCTGCCCGCAGCCACTCTCCTTCGCGCACGAGGGAGATGGGGTCCTTTTCGAAGTCATGGGTTGAAGCGTCGTCCTTCTGGCAGACCATGTCCATATGCGCCTGGAGCACCACCGGCACCCGGCCCTCGAAGCCCTTGGACGCAGGCACCGAGACGAGCACGTTGCGGTGGCCGTCGACCCTGGCCGTCCAGCCGCGTTCGGCGGCATGTCCGGCCAGCCACTCCGAGACCGCGGCCTCGTGCTTGGAGCAGCGCGGAATCCGGCTCAGGGCCTCGAACACGGCCAGGATTCTCCTGGTCGCTTCGCTGTCGCTGGCCAGAAAGGGACCGCCGCCGGCACCCTCCTGCCCGGCGGCACAGACACGGAAGGACATAGACGCGCAGGCCAGCCCTGCGCACAGGAGCATCGCCACAAATCGTTTCATACCGCGCACTCCTTTGTCGACATGCGACATGTTGCAGGTTCGCGAGAGACTTGCTTGGCTTTATCTCACGTTCTGTCCGTCCTTGTCACGGGACAAGAAGGGAAGACTGTACCCGCGGCCGAAGCGAGACGCCCAGGCATATGGAGGGCGTGCCAGGCTAGTCGTCAGCGGACAATCGGCTGGCCTGACAAACCTGATTTCTCCCCTGCGCCTTGGCCAGACAGAGGGGCTGGTGACGCCCCAGGCAGGGCTAGGCGTCGCCCAGGATCAGATCGACGATGTCGTGGCAGCCCGGGCTGGGCCGCCTACTGGACACGATGCCGATGACCCGCGCCAGGCCCGTGGCGTAGGCCGTCTTGCCGAGCACCCGAGTCTGCATGCGTATCTCGACCTGCTCGTCCCTGATCACGATGTCATGGTACGCATGACGGTCCAGGAATTTCTCGGGGATGCCGATGACCTCGCGCTGGACCTGCGGGTCGCGCTCGGAGCGGATGACGGCCGCGGGGACACCCAGGGAGGTGGCCAGATGGACGGCCGTGCCGGGGCTCGTCTTCTTGGCGGCCTGGTGGGATTCTGAAATGGCTATGTCGAGACCCCGGAAATACCCTGCTGCCTGCCTGACCATGGCCATGAAGGAGAGCATGATCATGTTCACGTTGGGGCAGACGACCAGCGGGAAGCCGGGCTCGGCCGGGTAGCGCGTGCCGGCCGTCGAGAGATCGAGGAGCACGGTCCCGCGCGCGCCGCAGAAGTCGAAAACGTCGCCCAGCTCTCTGCCGGAGCCCGCATGGACGACCATGCACGGCCCGTCTCCGGCCGCCGTCCGTTCGTCCCACGGCAGGACACTGCCGATTCCGGGCCCCTGCAGTCCGTGCAGCAATTCCGCGGCGAGCCTGCCGCGGCCGACGATGAGAATCGTATAGGTTTCCGTCATATCCTGTCCTTGTTGTCTATCTGCAGTCCGAACCGGACTGTGGAAGCGGCCGGGACGCGTCGCGCGTCGCCCTGCGAACGCAGCCCCACCCGTCAAGCCTCCCCGCGCGTGACCGTTCAGCCGCGACCCCGGGGTGGAAATCCGATTATGTCTTTGACGACCACATCAGGGCGAGGCTATGTCCCTGCCCTACCATCGGGCGAACTTGAAAATTTGCAGTACGGGGACGCATATGAAAAACGTCATCATCTGGGGCGCGGGACAAGGCGGGCGCATGGTCGCCAATCTGCTGCACGGCGACATCACGGTCAGAGCGTACTGTGACAGCGACGCGGCAAAATGGGGGACCAACCTGGGCGGCATACCCGTCGTGCCGCCCGAAGCGATCCCGGACCTCGCGCCCGACGCCGTGTTCCTTTCCATGCTCAACGCCGACGCCTGCGCCAGCGTGCGGGAACGCCTTGCGGCCATGAACGTGGGGGCGCGCATCGTCACGGCCCCTGAACTGCGCAGAACCTTCGACCTGCGCCTGGCGACCCTGCGCATGATCGCCGGAGAAGTGCGGGAGCGCGGGATCGACGGCGCCGTGGCGGAGCTCGGTGTATACCAGGGGGCCTTTGCCGCGGAAATGAACCGCCTGTTCCCCGAGCGCAGCCTCTACCTCTTCGACACCTTTGCCGGCTTCGACGGGCGCGACGTGGCCATTGAGGGGGAGCGTCGATTCTCGCGGGCCGAGGCGGGCAACTTCGCGGACACGAGCGTGGAGGCTGTGCTGGCGCGGCTGCCGCACCCGGAACGGGCCGTGTTCAGGGTCGGATATTTTCCCGAAACCGCCGATGGGCTGGAGGAATGCTTCGCCGTCGCGAGCCTCGACGCCGACCTGTTCAAGCCCCTCCTCGACGGCCTGCGGTACTTCTACCCGCGCATGTCGCAGGGCGGCTACATCATCGTCCACGACTACAACAACGGGCGCTTCGCAGGAGCCAAGCACGCCGTGCGTCAATTCTGCGAGGAGCACCAAGCCTTCGTCGTCCCCCTGCCGGACCTGCACGGGACGGGGGTTATCGTCAAGGCGTAAAGGTCATGGCCCGCTTCCTCCCGGAGGCGGTTCCTTGCGCGCAAATGCGGTCGGGAAAGACGGCGGCGCAAAGGTCGCCCCGCATCGACCCGTGACCGCGAATCGCTATGCCCCGGCCTTTCTGGACGCACACTGGTCCAGTACCATCCGCCCTCTCTGCCCGCACTTGGGGCACTTGATCCCGGACTCGGAACCCTCGCACATTACGCAATACTGCGCATGGCAGGATATGCACCGATACAGTACGGGATGGGGAATTTCCTTGCCGCAGGCCGGGCATGTTCCTTTCTGTTGTTCCATGTGTTCTCCGTTCGGTTGAGTGTGGGGAAGGCCCCCTCTTCCTTCCTTCGGCCGATTCGTGTCAAGGCCGCACGTTCGCCGGGAGACGGGAGCGGCTTGCCGCGGGCTGAAATCAGGCGTAGAGGTGACGTATTTCCCGCAGTGAGGCGCCGAACGGGGGAGCCGGCTGTACGGCATCCCGGAAATGCGGCCGCCCGCCAGGCATTCTTTGATCTTCCGCCACGAATACCGGCACTCCAACAGAGAGGGATTCGCCGATGATGCCAGAAATCCGACTGGAACCGTCATGGGTCACGAGGCTGTCGAAATGTGCCGGAATCATTCTCCTGGCCATGTGCCTGGGCGGCTGCGGCCAGGAAAAGGATGCGCCGAAGCCGTCGACCTCGCCACCGGCCGTTTCGGTCATGGACATCGTCCCGCAGGACGTGCCGGTGAACTTCGAATACGTCGCCCGGACCCAGAGCTCGCATCTGGTCAACATCCAGGCCCGTGTCAGCGGCTTCCTCGATCGGCGACTGTACACCGAGGGCGCGCCGGTCAAGGAAGGCCAGATTCTCTTCCAGATGGACAAGAAACCGTTTCAGGTCCAGCTGGCCCAGGCCGAAGCAGCCCTGAGCAAACAGAAGGCGGCCTACGAGACGGCCCGGCGCAACCTGGCCCGGACAAAGCCCCTGACCGAGCAGAACGCCCTGTCCCAGAAGGACCTCGACGAAGCCACTGGCCAGTACCTGTCGGCGGCGGCCTCGGTCGAACAGGCCAGGGCTCAGGTCGAAGCGGCCAGGCTCGACCTCTCCTACACGACCATCACCTCGCCGGTGGACGGTGTCAGCAGCGCGGCCCAGCAGGCCGACGGCACCTACATCAACCCCCAGAACAGCCTGTTGACGACGGTGGCCGTGCTCTCGCCCATATGGGTGAACTTCAATCTCTCCGAAAACGAGATGCAGCAGTTCCGGGACCAGATCGCCCAGGGCAGGCTGATCACGCCGGCGGGCACGGAATACGAGGTCGAGATCATCCTCGTCGATGGTTCGGTTTTCCCCCACACCGGACGGATGACCTTTGCCGAGCCGTCCTACGATCCCCAGACGGGCACGTTCCTGGTCCGCGTCAGCGTCCCCAACCCGCAGGGAGTTCTGCGCCCGAACCAGTACGTACGGGCGCGCCTCACGGGGGCCATGCGGCCCGGGGCTGTCCTCGTGCCTCAGCGGGCCGTGCAACAGGGCGCCAAGGGCCACTTCGTGTGGACCGTCGGGCCGGACGGCAAGGCCGGACAGCGCCCCGTTCTCGTCGGGGACTGGCATGGGGACGACTGGTTCGTCTTCGAGGGCCTGCAGAGCGGTGAGCGGGTCGTCGTGGATGGCGCCCTCGCCCTCCAGCCCGGCATGGCCGTGTCCGCGCAACCCGTCGGGCGGCCAGCCTCCAATGGCGCAGGGCCCAAGACGGACGGCCAGTAGAGGGAGGGCGTCATGTTCTCCAGATTCTTCATCGACCGCCCGATCTTCGCCACAGTCGTGGCCGTCATCATCTGCCTGGCCGGACTCGTGGCCATGACGGCGCTGTCCATCGAGCAGTACCCGCCCATCACGCCCGTACAGGTCACGGTCTCGGCCACCTACCCCGGCGCCGACTCCCGGACCCTGGCCGACTCCGTGGCCGCGCCCATCGAGGCGCAGATCAACGGCGTGGACAACATGCTCTACATGTCCTCGGCCAGCTCCTCCACCGGGCAGCTGACCCTGACGGTCTATTTCGGCCTCGACACGGATCCCGACATCGCCCAGGTGCAGGTCCAGAACCGGGTCAACCTGGCCCTGCCCCAGCTGCCCGAGGCCGTCTCGCAACTCGGCGTGTCGGTGCAGAAAAAGGCGTCGTCGATCATGATGTTCATCGCCGTCTACGCCGAAGGCGGTCGCTACAGCAGCGAGTACATCGCCAACTACGCCAATGTCTACGTGCTGGACGCCATCAAGCGTGTGCCCGGCGCAGGACAGGCCCAGATCATGGGCATCCCGGACCAGGCCATGCGCATCTGGATGAACCCGGACCGCATGGCCGCCATGGGCATCACCACCAGCGACATCCAGCAGGCCGTGGCCAGTCAGAACGCCCTCTACGGTGCCGGACAGATCGGGCAGCAGCCCACCTCCGGCCCTGTGCAGCTGACGCTGCCCGTCGTCACCCAGCGGCCCTACACCGATCCGGCGCAGTACGAGCAGATCATCCTGCGCGCCAACCCCGACGGCGGCGGTATCGTGCGCCTGGGGGACGTAGCCCGGGCCGAGGTCGGCCTGCGGCAGTACATCATCGACGGCAAGCTCAACGGCACTCCGGCCACGTTCATCGCCGTGTACCAGCAGCCCGGCGCAAACGGCCTGCAGGTCTCCAAGGATGTCCGCAAGGCCCTGGAGCAGATGAAGAGCCGCTTCCCCAGCGGCCTCAACTACGTCATCTCCCTCGACACCACGGACTTCGTCCGCCTGTCCATCGACGAGGTCATCCACACCCTGTTCGAAGCCATCGCGCTGGTCGTGCTGGTCGTCTACCTCTTCCTGCAGAACTTCCGCACCACGGTCATCTGCACCGTAGCCATCGTCGTGGCCCTGGTCAGCACCTTCGCCGGCATGCTGGCCCTGGGCTTCTCCATCAACCTGCTGACCCTCTTCGGCCTGGTCCTGGCCATCGGCATGGTCGTGGACGACGCCATCGTCGTGGTCGAGAACGTCGAACGCAACATGGTCCTGCACCGCCTCCCGCCAAAGGAGGCGACCATCCGGGCCATGGACGAGATTTCCGGCTCCCTGGTGGCCGTGGTCCTGGTCATGGCCTCGGTCTTCATCCCGGCGGCCTTCCTGCCCGGGTCCACCGGGCAGCTGTACAAGCAGTTCGCCATCACCATCGTCGTGTCCGTGGCGGTCTCGGGGTTCGTGGCCCTGACGCTGACTCCGGCCATGTGCGGCGTGCTGCTGCGGCACAGCCAGCCGCCGACCCGCGGGTTCTTCGCCTGGTTCAACCGCGGCGTCGATGCCCTGACGAGGGGGTTCGGCCACGCCGTGACCCTGGTCATCCGGCGCATGCTCGTGGCCTTCGGCGTTCTGACGGTCCTGATCTACGCCATCGTCCACCTCTTCGAGGTGCTGCCCACGAGCTTCGTGCCCAACGAGGACCAGGGCTACGTCATGGCCGCCATCGTCATGCCCGACGGCGCCAGCCTGGACCGCACCGCGGCCGTGGCCGACCGCGTCGAGGCGATCTTCGGGAAGATTCCCGGCGTGGACACGCGCACCCAACTCACGGGGTACAGCCTTCTCGACAGCGGCTTCAAGACCAACGCGGGAACGTTCTTCGTGACCCTGAAGCCCTTCGACGAGCGCTACGAGTCCGTCAGGCGGGCCAAGGCCGAGAACGCCCGGGCAGTGCTCCTGGCCCTGCACGGCGAGGCCGCCGCCATCGGCGAGGGCTTGGTCCTGCCCGTGGCGCCGCCTGCCATCCCCGGCATCGGAACCACGGGCGGCTTCGAGTTCTGGATTCAGGACACGGCCGCGGGCGAACCGGCCAGGCTGGACGCCCTGACCCGCGAGTTCCTGGCCAAGGCGCGCACGCGGCCGGAGCTCACGGGACTGAGCAGCACGTTCCGGGCCACCACCCAGCAGCTGCGCATCGACGTGGACCGGGAGAAGGCCAGCCTGCTGGGCGTGCCCGTCAAGGACGTGTACAGCGCCATCCAGGCCCAGTTCGGGTCCCTCACGGCCAGCCAGTACAACGAGTACAGCCGGGTCTGGTGGGTCGTCCTGCAGTCCGAACCCGCTTACCGTCAGCATCCCGCGGACCTGACGCGCCTGTACGCCAGGTCCGGCGACGGAATCATGGTCCCCCTCTCGGCCCTCGTGACTACAGGCTGGGTGTCGGGTCCGGACCTCCTGCCGCACTTCAACGGCTTCCCCGCCGCCAAGGTCAACGGCAACGCGGCCTCAGGCTACAGCTCCGGCCAGGCCATCGCCGCCATGGAGGAGGTCGCGCGGGAGGTGTTGCCCGAAGGGTACGCCTTCGCCTGGTCCGGCCTGGCCTTCGAGGAGAAGCAGTCCGGCGGCACGTCCATGCTGGCCTTCGTCTTCGGGCTGGTCATCGTCTTCCTCGTGCTGGCCGCCCAGTACGAATCCTGGACCCTGCCCGGGTCCGTGATGATGGCCGTGCCCTTCGGCGTGCTGGGCGCCCTGACGGCCAACTGGCTGCGGGGCCTGGAAAACGACGTCTACTTCCAGATCGGCCTGCTGGTGCTCATCGGCCTGGGCGCCAAGAACGCCATTCTGCGCGTGTCCTTCGCCGTGGAACTGCGCCGCCAGGGGCGGTCCATCATGGAGGCCACCATCGAGGCCGGAGAACAGCGCCTGCGGCCCATCATCATGACCTCCCTGGCCTTCGCCTTCGGCGTGCTGCCCCTGGCCATCGCCATGGGCGCGGGCGCCAACGCCCGCCATTCCATCGGCACCGGCATCATCGGCGGCATGATTGGCGAGACCACCCTGGCCATGCTCTACGTGCCGCTCCTGTTTTACCTCTTCGACCGCTTCTCCGAACGCGCCGAGGCCAAGCGGGCGGCCGCACGCAACGCGAAATCGCCGGAACCGACGGAGGGACAGTGACATGCGCGCCCTCATGACCCTTGCCCTGATTCTGCTCGCGGCCGGCTGCACGGTCGGGCCGGACTACGCCCGCCCGCCCCTGGACGTGCCCCAGGCCTTCGCCAACGCCGACCGGGACGCGAACCAGACGGCGAACATCGACTGGTGGAGGCAGTTCGGGGACCCGGAGCTCGACGCCCTGATCGCCGAAGCCCTGACCGGCAACCGCGACATGGCCATCGCCGCGGCCAACATCGAGCAGGCGGCGGCGGTCTTCACCCAGGCCCGCTCGCCCCTGTTCCCCCAGATCGGCTACGGCGGCACCGCAACCGAACAACGCGCCAGCGAGACCGACGCGCCGATGCTCTATTCGGTCATGGACAACCCGAAGTCTTCCTACCAGACCCTGGCCAGCGCGAGCTGGGAGATCGACCTCTGGGGCCGCATCAGGCGGCTGTCGGAGGCCGCACGCGCCGAGCTGCTGGCCACCGAGGCGGCCTGGCAGGGCGTCACCCTGTCGCTGGTCTCGTCCGTGGCCCAGAGCTACATCCAGCTTCTGGGGCTCGACGAGCAGCTGCGAGTTGCGAAGCGGACACAGGCCGCCTACGCCGAGTCGCTGCGCATCTTCGAACTTCGCTTCGCCTACGGCCAGGTGTCGCAGATGACCGTGGCCCAGGCCCGGTCGCAGTACGAAACCGCCGAGGCAGCCATCCCCAGACTGCTGTCGCAGGTCGAGCAGACCGAAAACGCCTTGTCCATCCTGTTGGGACGCAACCCGGGGCCGATCCGACGCGGCACGCCCATCGGCGAACTCCGGCTGCCGCACGTGCCGGCCGGATTGCCGTCGGACCTCCTCGCCAGCCGGCCCGACATCCTCCAGGCCGAACAGCGCCTCGTCGCAGCCAACGCCAACATCGGCGCGGCCAAGGCCCTCTACTTTCCGACCATCTCCCTGACCGGCGCCTACGGCTTCACGAGCTCGGACCTCTCGGACCTGTTCAAGGGGACGTCGCGCATGTGGAGCTACGCCGGTTCCGTGACCGGACCGATCTTCACGGGCGGGGCCGTCACGAGCGGGGTCAGGCAGGCCGAGGCCGCCCACAAGGCGGCCCTCCTGGCCTACGAGGCGGCGATCCAGAACGCCTTCGCCGATGTCGAAAACGCCCTGATCGCGCAAGCGCGGCTCACGGAACAGATGCGCTCCGAGGAGCGCCTGGTCTACGCCAACAGCGAGTATGTCCGCCTGGCGCACCTGCAGTACGAAGGCGGGTACACGCCCTACTCGACGGTCCTCCAGGCCGAACAGCAGCTCTTCCCGTCGGAGATCAACGCGGTGCAGACCCGCACGGCGCTCCTGACATCGCTTGTGAACATCTACAAGGCCATGGGCGGCGGTTGGCGGACAGCCCTGTCCCATCCGGCCGCCCCCTGACGATCCCGGGCCGTCCTGCGCATCCAGCCCCGGCTGCGCAGGACGGCGCGCAGCATTCCCGTCCGGCCGGGCGCACAGATGCGCCGGCCGCGTATGACATTCTTGACCTTGAATCCCGACAGCGCTACTCGGCTTACGATTTTGTATGACATCATCCGCAGCGGCGCGACGCGCCGTTCCGTCAAAAAAGGAGAAGACGCCGTGATGTTCTACGTGATCGGTTGGGTCGCCGTGGGCGCATACGCCGGCCGCGTCGCCGGGGCCAAGGGCAGGAACCCCGTTCGATGGCTGCTCCTGGGGGCGTTTTTCGGTCCTCTGGCGACAATGGCCGCCTGCTTCATGCCCCCCGCCCTCGCCGCGCAGAAGGCCAACCCCGCCCCTGCCCGCAGGATTTGCCCGCATTGCTCAAACGAACTCTCGCCGACCGCACGGATGTGCAGGTGGTGCAAGAGGCTCGTCTGATCGACACGACTCTCTGCAGAAACCCGCGTGGGCCAGCCACCACGCCGACACGCCCCGGAAAACCGGGGCGTTTCTTTTCGCAGGGGAAGGAAATGATGTGAGGGGCCGGGACCGTCTGGGCCCTGATCAGAACCGTGACCACGCGGCGGTCATGGCCGGGCGCTCCAAGCGCACCAGGTGTTCTTGCCGGAACATTTCGCGTCGTACAGCGCGACATCGGCCTTCTTGAACAGGGCTCCGAAATCCTCTTCCTGGTCGGACGCCGCCGCAATGCCGATGCTGACCGAAATGGCGTGGTGTATCGCGCGCCCCTCGGTTTCGGCGATGATCTTCTGCGCTGCATCGCGCGCACATTCCAACGCTGTTTCGGCCGACTGTCCCGTTGCGGGAAAGATGACGGCAAATTCATCGCCACCGAGACGAAAAATGTTTTCCGGGTCGAAATTGGCGCGCAGTATTTCTGAAAACGCCACGAGAATCCTGTCGCCTTCGTCGTGACCGTAAGTGTCGTTCATCTGCTTGAAGTCGTCGATGTCGGCGAGCAGCATGGACGTCCCCGACGTGCATGGCGTATTTCGCAAAAAATCATGCAACTTTCGCCGGTTGTTCAACTTCGTCAGATAATCCGTGTTGGCGTCGATGATGAGTTCTTTTTTGCGGCGATGGTCTTCGGTCACGTCGAGGAAGAGATAGATGTACCCGGCAAACTCGGAAAATACATCGCGCAGATTTTCGTTGTGCAGCTTGAACACCTTGTCCCGCTCCAGGAACAGCGGTTCATGCCCGTTGCGGTCGATCAGGGATCGCTGCGGCGACGCCCGCTTTGCCAAGGCCTTGAGGAGAGCGTCGAAATCCTGTCCGAGCAGAGGGGCGTCGCCGCCGGGGAGCAGTTCCCGGGCCTTGCCGTTCATGGCCGTGATGCGCTGGTTCTTGTCCGTGGCGACCACGCCGAAGGGCAGGCTCTCGAAGAGGATGTTCATTTCGATCTGTAAATTCTGCAGGTCCGTGACGTCCCTCGCCACGCCGACGGTGCCGAGGACGCAGCCGTCACGGTCGAATACGGGCGACTTGTAGGTCTTGAACTTGCGGAACGAGTCCTTGATCTTGACGGTCTCGTCGAAGAGGCAGTTCTTCTTCTCCCGGAGCACGATCTCCTCGGACTCGAGGCAGACGTATTCGCCCTTGGCATACTCATCGGGTTCGATGTCCCATATGTAGTAATGCCCGCGGCCGCGGATGTCGGCCTTGGTCTTCCCGACCGCGTCGCAGAAGCTGTCGTTGACCCGCAGATGGGCGCCCCGGGCGTCCTTGAACCAGATGAGGTCGGGCAGGCTGTCGATGAGCGTCTCCAGCCAGACATCGGTGAGCCAGGCGTCCTCAATCATTTTGATGCGCGCGGCTATCCTGCCGAAGAGATACGCGATCTTCTCCTCGTCCAGAGGCCTGAGCCACAACTCGTCATAATGTCGGTACATTGCGCCGATGCCGGCGTCGCCGCTGTCGGCGCAGACCACGAAAACGGAACCCTCGCTTCGCGCATCGTCTATGCTGCGGATGGCGGCCTCGTCGTGCGGAAGGTCCAGGATGATGACCGAACTCTGCTTGGCCAGGCTCGCATCGAGAGTCTGGGACGTGCCGAGGACGTATTCGAGATTTTCAAGCGCCGCAGCGCCCTTCACGGCATTTTCGATGCAAAGGTCATCCGCGTAGATGCAGACATGGACACGTCGATGGTACATCGCCAAAAATCTCCTCAAGAAACGATAAAACTGATGCTGCGGGCTGCAGAACGCCCGAAAAAGAGGTTGTTCACGGCGTGAAAATCAACCGGGGGCGGATCCGGCATCCCCGCGACCTTTCAGAAATGCGCCAAGGATCTTGTCCTGTTCCAGGATGTGTTCCAGAAGCCAGTGGCGCAGCTTGTCCGTCAGGAACAGCGCGCCTTCCTTGGAGAGTTCGGGCCTCATGTCGCGCAGTTCCAGCAGAAGGCTTCGGTGCCTTTCGTCATGACCGGCGCGGCCGGGAAACCCATGCCGGACCATGAGCCCGTGTTCCGTTGCGAAATGGTGTTCAGTACACGACTGCAGGTCGTCGAAGAACCCGAGGACCGCGGACTGCCCCTGCCCTTCCCGCAGAGCCTTGCAGAGGTTGCTGACGATGTCGGCGAGTTCGAGGTGCTGGGCATCGATGAGGTCGATGCCAACCAGATACGCGTCACCAAAGCAGACCCCATCGTGGCCGGGACAGCCTTCGAGGGCCAGGGTGAAGCGGTTCTTCCCCAACTTCTTGCTCTGGTACATGGCCATGTCCGCGGCCACGAGCACGTCGTCCACGCTTGCGCCGTTGTCCGGCCAGACGCTGATGCCGATGCTGGCTCCGACACGGCCCGCACTCCCGCGCCCCAAGGGGATTTCCTCGGCCACGGACTCCAGGACCTTGCGCGCAACGTTCGCTGCGTCGTCGGCGGAACCCACCTCGTGCAGAAGCACGACGAACTCGTCCCCGCCCAGGCGCGCAACCGTGTCGGCCTTGCGCACCAACCGCACGAGGCGTTTGGCCACGGTCTGCAGCACCTTGTCGCCGGCGTCGTGGCCGAAAGTGTCATTGATGTCCTTGAACCCGTCCAGGTCGATGAACATGACCGCCGCCTTTTTCCCTCCCCGTCTGGCCGCAGCCAGGACCTGCCGCAGACGGTCGAAGAACAGCACCCGATTGGGGAGTCCGGTCAGGCGATCGTGATAGGCCATCATCTGCAGCTTGGTTTCCTCCGCCACGCGGTCGGTCACGTCGAGGGCGGCGACGAAGAGGGTCTCGTGACGGGCAGCCAGGGACCATTCGAGATGCCTGTACTGCCCGTCTCTTTTCCTGAACCGCGCGACAAGGCTTTGCGCCTTGCCTCCGCGCCGCAGTTCATCGATGGCGGCGTTCAGTCCATCCATGTCCTCGGGGTGGAAAAAATCGAAAAAGGACGTCTCCCTGAAGTCATCGACCGCGTACTCCATCTCCCTTTCCCAGGCCGGATTGAGCTTCCGGCAGCCGCCGCCCATGTCCACGATGCCCAGGAGGTTCGGGGTGATCTCGAAGAAAGTGGCCAGTTCGGCGCTCAATTCGAGCAACTGCGCTTCCGCCCACTCAGCCTCCAGGGACGAGGCACGCCGGGCCCGTTGCGTCAGGTGCAGGACCACGCCGCCGAAGACGATGACCAGAATGTAGACGGCGAGATGGCCCACGGCGTACGCTGTCCAGTCCGTGTAAAAGGATTTCAGGCTGGAGCCGACCCCGATGACGAGGGGCGTGTTCATGTGCAGACCCTCGGGCTGCACGGTCCGCAGCGCGAGCATGGACTGTTCCCCGTTGGCCTTGACCAGGCCCTGGAAAAACGACGCCGGCCGGTTGCCGTTCAGGTGCTGCTCGAAGAATGTCCCGGGCTGGGCCAGGTTCATCCCCCCGAGATCACGCCCGGCGGGTTCCCAGACGAACATGGTGCCGTCGCCGTGGGCCAGGGCCGCCCAGGTCTGCGGCGTGTTGCGCACGGCGTCGAGGGTCAGCCGGAAGTCTTTGGGATCAAGGGTAACCAGCAGGACTCCGGCCAGGGCGCCGTCGGCCGTGACGATGGCCTTGGACATGGCGATGAGCCAGATCCCGGACACGGTTTCGAAAGGCGGGCTGAGGTAGAGCGTGTCAGGCACCGGGTTGGCTGCGGGAAGGCGGAAGTAGTCGCGGTGGGCGAAGGATTGCCCCATGAACTGCGGCTGGTTCGAGGCGATGACAGTGCCCTGCGCGTCGAGCACGGCCAAGGCGTGCACGCTGGTCATGGCGCTGGCCAGGATGCCGAGACGGTCCTTAACGAAGAGCACCGACGCGTCGTCGGGGGTCAGGTTCGGACCCAGGCTCGCGCGGATGCCGTCCAGGGTCAGGCGGATCTTGTCGAGCTGGTCGCCGATCATGATCCCGGCCACGGAAGCGGCCTGGACGAGGCGATCCTTCTCCCGGTCCGTGATGACCGCGTGCCTGAAATAGACCATGTAAGCGAACATCACCCCGAGAACCACGGAGGCGGCGGCAAAGAGCAGCCATTCCTGCCGCAGGCTCGGACCAGACCGGCCGGCCCCGCCCATGCCCGCCGAAAGAACGCGGCCGTTGTCCGTCATGCGCCCCCCTTCCCGCTTTCCGCCACGCAACGCAGGCCCCGCAGACGGCGGCAATGGGAGCGGACTCCCCGCTCATCGCCGCCTACGGCAGCCGCTCGGGGCATGGGCGAGCCGGCGAGATAGCTGGTTTCTTGCGGATTTGTTTCGGAGATCGGCATATCAGCGGCCACCAACACCTCCCGTCTGTGGAAATAATGGTTGCCAGCGAATCTGCGGATCGGACACGTCATGAGGCACGCAGGTACTCATCGCTGTGGCAGGGCAGAAATACGACATCAAGAGCGTTTTTGGACTACAATAACGTAGTACGTAATCACTAGGGGAAATTATTACCATTGTCACTCATGGAATCGTTTGGGGGCTTTTGCCCGCGGATCGACACGGGACATGGCAGGTGGCGCGAGGCGCTGACCGCGTTCGTCACGCCCCGGCCGCATCGCAGACGAACCATTTTGTGATCTGTGCCTCAAGTTCTTTGAGGCGAACGGGCTTGGAGAGATAATCGTTCATCCCAGCCTGCAGGAAGATCGCCCTGTCCCCGTCCATGGCATAGGCCGTCAGCGCGACGATGGGCACGTTTCGCACCCTCTCCCCGGCCGCGCCGGCCCGGATGGCCCGTGTTGCCGCCACTCCGTCCATGACCGGCATCTGCACGTCCATGAACACGAGGTCAAACCGCCTCTCCCGCAAGGCTTCCAGAACCTGCTCGCCATTGACCACATGGAGCACCTCCAGGCCGAGCTTCTCCACGAGCCGCGCGGTGGCGTACGCGCTGACCAGGTCGTCCTCGGCCAGCAGGATCGACAGGCTCGACGGAAGCAGCGTGCAGGAGGCGTGCACCTCGGCCGCTTCCGCGGAGCGGATGGGCCCGGCCGGTCCGAAAGGCAAGGAGAAGAAAAAGGACGAACCCCGGCCCGGCTCGCTGACCACGCAGATGCTCCCGCCCATCAGTTCGACGAGGCGCTTGCAGATGGATAGCCCCAGGCCAGCTCCCTGATAGCTGCGGGTGAACCCCTCGCTGACCTGGGAAAAGGGATTGAAGAGGCCGGACAGGCTCTCGTCGCTGATGCCGATGCCCGTGTCGGCGACGCAGAAAAGGACCATGCAGGGATTTTTCAGCGTGCCCGGCAAGGCATGGGCGTACACGTCGACGGCACCGTCGTGGGTGAACTTGAGGGCGTTGCCGACCATGTTGGCCAGCACCTGCTGCAGACGCGCCGCGTCGCCCAGCATCGAGTCAGGGATGGCCGGGTCGATCTCGAAACGCAGCTCAAGCCCCTTTTCCTTGGCGATGGGCAAAAACAGGTCCCCGGTCTGGGCCAGGACATCCCCGATGGACATGGGCGCCTGCTGGATGCGGAGCTTGCCGGCCTCGATGCGGGACAAATCGAGGATATCCGACAGCAGCCTGGTCAACCTGTTGCACGAACTCACGACCGTATCCGTCAAGCCCTCCTGCTCCGGGCTGAGCGACGTGGTCTTGAGCAATTCGAGCGTCGCCATCATGCCGTTCAGGGGGGTGCGGATTTCGTGGCTCATGTTGGCCAGGAATTCGGATTTGACCCGGTTGGCCGTTTCCGCAGCATCCTTGGCCAGGCGCAGCGCCTCCTGGTTGTGCATGATCTCGGTCATGTCCATGGTGTACCCGGCCAGCAGGATCCTGTCCCCCTGCGGAATGGGGAACTTGATCGAGGTGTAGTGCCGGCCGTTGAAATCCTCATCGATTCTGCGAATCTGCCCGCTCGAAACGACGTTCCAGTCGTCCTGGGTCATGGCGCTGGCCAGATCCGGGGGGAAAAGCTCGAGCATGGTCTTGCCGATCATGTCGACGCTCTTGATGCCGAGCATGTTTTCGTAATTGTCGCTGGCATAGAGAGTCCGGCTTTCGTGCGGGGAGACCGCCTTGATGAATGTGTAGATGGGCGAATGCCGGATGAACAGCGACAACATCTCGCTGCTCTGCCGCAGGACCGCCTCGACCTCCTTGCGGTCGGTGATGTCGCGCGCGGCGGCGTAGATCAGGTCGCCCTGGGGCGAAGAGCGCCACTCGATATGCCTGTATTCGCCGCTCTTGCTCCGGTAGCGGTTGGTGAAGCTCTCGATCTCGTTCTGTCTCTTGAGCTTTTCGATGGCCTCGCGGGTGGACGGAACGTCGTCCGGGTGGACGAAGTCCATGAAGCAGCGCCCCACGATTTCCGGCATGGTGTATCCCAGGGTCTTCTCCCACTGGGCGTTGACGCGCAGGAAGCAACCCTTCGTGTCGGCAATGCACAGCAGGTCCAGGACCGAGGTGAAGAAGCGCTCCAGTTCCATGGAGGCCTTCTCCCGGGAAACGATGGCCTGCCGCAGCCAGGCGAGAAGGAGGACGTAGGTGCTGGACAGCAGGAACAGCAGGGACAGGAGCACGATGGTCCGGGTTCGCCACTGAGCCAGGGATTCCGACAGGCCCAGCCCGACGGAGATGAACATGTCCCTCCCCGGGATGACGCTGCGGCACTGAATGCGGTCCACGCCGTCCAGGATGCTTTGTCCGACGCCCAGAAAGCGATCCCCGGCGACGAACACGGAATCGGCAAGCTCCGTGGGCACGACCGTATCCAGGCTCAACTCCCCTGCTTCGCCCATGCCGCTGTAGAGGGCGCCGTCCCTGCCGGCCAGATAGACCAGCGCGTCCTCGCCGAGGTTCAGCTCCCGGAAAAGGGTGGAGAAATAATACGGGTTGACCGAGGCCAGGATCACGCCGTCGAATTTCCCCTGGCGGTCCTGCAGGCGGATGCTGACGGGCATGTACCACTTTCCCGTCACCCGGCCGAAGACGGGTGCGCCGACCAACATGTCCCGGCCGGCCGTTCCCCGGTGGTGAAGAAAGAACGGCCTGTCTCCGCTGAAGGTCGCGTTGAAGTCGTCGAGATTGGTCACGACCACGTTGCCCGAAGCGTCGATGATGGAGATGAGATTGTAGAGGTCTGGTTGCGACATGACGTGATGCCGCAACAGGACGTTCATTTTGGCGACATCCCTGTTGGCCGCCCAGATGCTGCGCAGGGACGCGAGCGAACTCTCCAGGCGCCCCATGGTGCCCGAGATGTGCCCAGTGAGGACCGTGGCCAGGCTGACCGCATGCCGTTCGGCACGCGCGATCTCGGTGAACCTTTCCTGCCGGACCACGACTAGGGCGATGACCCAGGCTCCCAGTAAAATGAGCAGGCCGATACCGACCACCCAGTCGCTCAAGGAGAATTTCTTAGGTTTTCCGATCATCCAGGGGCTCACGACAACGAGGACAAAGGTGAACGGATACGTCCGGAGCGGCTGTCCTGTTCAAACTCCGAAAGGGCCTGACCGAAAATTTTCGCCTGCCACGACGCAAGGAACGGACACGGCATGGAAAGCCAAACCGGACTGACATGTAGAGTACAGAAAATTATGGTGGTCTGGAAGAGAACAATAATTCCAAATGCTGACAGATTTCCGAATGTTCACCATCATTCCCGCCGCACGGCCCCGGTGGGGGCGTAGGCTGCCGGATCGAGGGGGGAATGGCGCGCGATGAACGCCCGCAACACGTCGGCGTCCGTGAAACCCGTGTTCACGAAGCCCTGCAGGTTGTCGACCCTGGGGTACCCGTCGCCGCCGGAGGCCAGGTAGCTGTCCGTGGCCACGGTGTACATGCGCCCGGCTTCCAGCGGCGCGCCGTTCACGACCACGTCGTCGACGCGCCCCCCGCGCAGCGTGAAGCCCACCCCGCCGAACTGCGCGAAGCCCCCGGAACCGGGCGGCAGGGACGCCGTCAGCCGCAGGTATTCGGCCAGTTCCGCCCCGGTCATGTCCACGGTGCAGACGATATTCCCGAAAGGCTTCACGGTCAGCACGTCCTTGTAGGTGATCGGCCCGGCCGCGAGCCCGGCGCGGATGCCGCCGGAATTCATGACCACGGCGTCGGCCCCTGTCTTGTCCATGACGGCCCGGCAGGTCAGGGAGCCCAGGGCGGTCTGGGTGCTGCGCATGACGGCGCGGTCGGCGGCGAAATCGCCGGCGGCGCGGCCGATGACCGCGCGCAGGGCGTCCTGCCCCTTCTCCTGGAAGGGCGCGAGCAGAGCCAGCATGTCCGGGTCCTCGGGGACAGCTTCGCCGCCCAGGTTCACGGGCAGCAGAGACCCGCCGGTCAGGCGCACCCGGCTCCCTTCAAGGCGCAGATCGACCTGCCCCACGTATCTGCCGTACTCCCCGGCCTGGACGATGACGGTGCCGTTCTCGATCACCGGGGCGTCCAGCCGCGTATGCGAGTGGCCGTCGACGATGAGGTCGATGCCTGGCACGGCACGAGCCAGGATCTCGGACCCCGTCTGCGGAATGCCGGGCAGCTCGCTTTCGGCGTAGCCGAGGTGGGCCAGAGCGACGACCACGTCGGCCTGGCGGCGCAGCTGCGGGACAAGTTCGCGGGCCTCGTCCACGGCCGGACGAAAGGTCAGGCCCCTGATGTGCTCCGGGTTGCCGACAATGGCCGTGGTTTCGGTGGTCAGACCGAACACGGCCACCGTCAGGCCGGACAGCCTGAACAGATGGTAGGCGGGAAAGAGGCGTTGTCCCGAGGCGTCGTAGATGTTGGCCGCCAGCAGCGGGAAATTCATCCACCCCTGCTGCCTGCGCAGCACGTTGAGGGAGTTGTCGAACTCGTGGTTGCCCACGGCCATGGCGTCGTAGCCCATGGCGTTCATGCCGCGGATGTCCGGCTCGGCGTCCAGCATGTCGGATTCGGGCACGCCGGTGTTGACGTCCCCGGCATCGAGCAGAAGCACATGTCCGCCCCCGGCCGCCGTCTCGGCCCGCACCCGGTCGACCACGGTCTTGCGCGCGGCCAGGCCGTATTCTCCTTTGGAGTTCTTCCAGAAGCGGCCGTGATGGTCGTTGGTGTGCAGGATCGTCAGGGTCTGGGGCGCAGCCGGCCCATCGTGCTGCAGCGCGGCGCAGCCGCACAGGAGCAGGACGGCCAGGGTCGGGATGAGTCGAAACAGCTTGTGGAAACGCATGTGATGCCTCCGTTCACATGAGGACGCCGACCATGGCGCCGGTCATCATGGTGGCCAGGACACCGGCCAGAACGGACCGCGCCCCCAGTTCGACGATCTCACCGGCCCGTTCCGGAGCGATGCGGGTCAGACCGCCGATGAGGATGCCCAGGCTCCCGACATTGGCGAACCCGCACATGGAATAGGTCATGATCAGGGTGCTGCGCCCGGACAGGGTCCCGGCCGGCAGCGCGGCCATGTCCAGGTAGGCCAGCAGTTCGTTGAGCACGATCTTGGTGCCCATGAGGCTGCCCGCCGCATGGGCCTCGCTCCAGGGAATGCCCGTCAGCCAGACCAGGGGGGCCATGACGTAGCCCAGGATGCGCTGCAGGGTCGGCGCCTCTCCGCCGATCGCCGGCAACAGGCCCAGCAGCTGGTTGCACATGCTGACCATGGCCAGCAGCACGACCAGCAGCGCCGCGACGCTGATGAAGACCTTCACGCCCAGGGACGCGCCCTGCACCAGGGCGTCCATGGAACTGCGGCTCAGCGATGGGGGCGAGACCTCGCCCAGGGTGGGCTGGCCGGATTCGGGGATCATGACCCCGGCGATGAGGACGGACGCAGGCACGCTGATCAGGGAGGCCGTCAGGATGTGCCCCAGGGCGTCGGGCAGGACCGGGGCGATGATGCCCGCGTAGAGCACGAGCACGGTCCCGGCGATGGTGGCCATGCCGCACGTCATCAGGGTGAAGAGCTCGCTGCGGGTCATGGACCCGACGTAGGGACGCACGAACAGCGGGGCCTCGACCATGCCCGCGAAAATGTTGGCCGCGCACCCGATGCCCAAGGCCCCGCCGATGCCCATGGTCCGCTCCAGGGCGAAGGACAGCCCCCGGACCAGCACGGGAATGATCTTCCAGTGGTACAGGAGCGACGACAGGGCCGCCGTAACCACGATGACCGGCAGCCCGCGGAAGGCGAAGACGTAGGCCGCCCCGGAATGCGGCGCCTCGAAAGGCAGGGGCCCGCCGCCCAGATACCCGAACACGAAGCTCGTCCCTGCCCGCGTGCCCTCCTCCATTATCGCCATGGCCCGGTTGAGCACCAGGAACACATCCCGGAACACGGGCAGCTTGAGCAGCATCACCGCCAGCGCAAACTGCAGCGCGAGCCCGATGACGATGAGGCGCACCTTCACGGCCCTGCGGTTCTCGGATAAAAGCCAGGCGATGAGCACAAGGGCCGCCAGACCGAAGGCGCTCTGCAGCACGGCGAAAGACATAGAGGCGCTCCTGAAAAAGATGAGAGATCGTGGACGGTTCACCTTCGCCAACCAGGTGCGTTGCTTACACGCAGACGCGCCGGAGCGGAAGCTTTTTGGGCGGGCGGAATGAACCGGCCGGCTCCTGGAAGCCGTTATTTCGCATTGACCGCGACATGTTCGAGCGGCTAGCGGTTACCGCTGTTTGCCGATCGCAAAATATCACTCCCCCTCAATACGCCCAAGGATACCGAAATGAGCGATTTCCCCCCCTGCCCCACGTGCGGCTCTGAATATACCTACGATGACGGCATGGCCTTCGTCTGCCCGGAATGCGGCCACGAGTGGGCCAAAGATGCGGCCGAAGAATCCGGCCAGGACGAGAAGGTCGTCAAGGACGCCAACGGCACGCCGCTGCAGAACGGCGACACCGTCACCGTCATCAAGGACCTGAAGGTGAAGGGCTCGTCGTCCACGGTCAAGGTCGGCACGAAGGTCAAGAACATCAGGCTGGTCGACGGCGACCACGACATCGAGTGCAGAATCGACGGCATCGGCGCCATGAAACTCAAATCCGAATTCGTCAAAAAAGCATAGACCCCGGCTCTCCGACACACGACGCGGTCGGGAAAACTGGGCCTGTCACCGCCTTGGTTGAAAACATCATCGCCGCCCGGGATGATGCCAGCGATCCTCTCCACGCCCGACGAGGAACGGGATTTCCCTGCCGGAAGTTCAGAGCAGGCTGGGTCAGGGAGGGTGAGCCACGTCGAAACCGTGGATTGCTCATGTCGTATTCGCCTGACCCGCCAGCTTATTTCTCGATCAGTTGAATCCATCATCTTTTTCGGGCAATTTATTGCAATCCATCCATTCTTTCTCGTAGTGTTCGATAGCTGCCTTTGGAGGGAGAGAAGTAGGTAAATGTTCTATGGATCCATCTTTTTTGTGCACCACAATCGGAGCAGTTCCAGGCACTAAAAACTGAGGATCCATTGTTTTCAAATAATTGTGTGTGGCGTAAAAAAATATCCACCCGAATTCCCGCTCAACTGTTTTCTCCTCCAAAAGAACAAAATCATGTTCTGCATTCAAACTCGCTATCTCCCTTATCGCTATTTCACGAGCAACTTCATATGTAATCATTTTCCTTCCTTTTATTATTCGAGCCCTAAATTATTAACATTTTGTGACTAAGCCTTCGATCCGCAAGCGTTAGCGGGCAGTTGACGCTGACTTTTTCCTGGTCGGAGTTATATTTCATAATCATAATATGGGTATACATTGACTTTATTTTGACTACAACGCAGGTCGCGGCAGCATGCCGATCCCGACATCAAAAGGGTTGTATCTGTTTTGAGCGGCAGTGGGACAGGTAATGGCCCCGGCACCGAGACCTCTGCCCCAATTCTGCCCTTCGATAATCGTAGGAGTTCCATCATCATTGGTTAGGACTACGACATGCGAACTTCCATTTCCATAGTCAATCCCAACGATAGCTGTCGCTCCCGGCCCAGCCTCTCGTACAGCATTGAACGCGTCATTAAGGCTGTGACCCCAAACCAATTTTGTGCCGTGCCGGTTGCCGATTTCAGTGAAAGTTCCATCCAGGGATGCAGGTGATACCGCATTTGAATCCGTTCCGTATAATCTGGCGATCACTGCATCCACGGAGAAGCCGCAGTTTATGGTGCTATTTTGGGGATTGACACTTTGTGCTATTTGTTCTGGCGTTTGTCTTGATTTCTGTAAAGAAGCGCTCTGTGCTTGTGGCTCTGTACTCTTGCCGACACCCGAACTGTTCAAGGGCAGCTGCGGGACCGCGCCGCTGCCAGAGCCCGGACTGCCGCCCGAGTTGATCCGGGTTATCACGCCACAGATGGTCACGCCCGACGGGTCGAGCCTGATGAAGCTCCCCCCTGCCTTGATGGTCAGGTCCGTGCCGGCCTCGATGACAACCTTCCTCCCGGTTTTGAGGTGGACCTCGTCCCCGGCCCGCACCAGCCACTTCTCCCCGATGCGCGTGTGACTGCTGCCCCTGACCGTCAGGTGTTCGTCCGACAGCAATTCGACCTTGCGGTCCTGCTGCACGGTCTGTTGATCCTCGCCCTTGACCAGCGAATAGGAGAAATGGTCGATGGTGCGGTGCCGGTCGCGCAGGATGTGCTCCTTCCAGTCGTTCTTGACATGCACGTTCACGTCCTTTTCGGCGTGGACGTAGATCTCCTCCTGCCCTTTCCTGTCCTCCACCCGCAGCTCGTTGAAGCCGCCCCCGCCCGGCGAGGACAACGACCTGAAGACCGTGCGCGTCTTGTGTTCGGGCAGAACGTACGGGACCGGGTTCGCGGAGTTGTAGACCCGGCCCGTGACCATGGGCCGGTCCGGATCGCCCTCCAGGAAGGACACGACGACCTCCTGGCCGATCCGGGGGATGGCCATGGTGCCGTACTGGCCGCCGGCCCAGCCCTGGGACACGCGGATCCAGCAGCTCGTGTTCTCGTCGCGCCTGCCCAGACGGTCCCAGTGGAACTGCACCTTCACCCGGCCGTACTGGTCCGGGAAGATCTCCTCGCCCGCGGGGCCCGTCACGATGGCCGTCTGCGTCGCCGGGATGCGGGTTCTGGGGTGCTCCGAGACGGGCACGAAGCGCGTCGTGTTCGGGATGGCCCGGGCAGTGGCCGCATAGGTCATGCCCCGGTCCGGGGCCTCGTGCTCCAGGACCTGGGGCTGCTCGCCGCGATGCTCGACCCGCACGACCCACCAGCGGGCGTTGAGGTCCGGGCGGCGGTGCCCGAAGAGTTCGAAGGCGTGGCCGGGTAGCAGCCGGGATGCATCGGTGCGCACGTCGACCCAGCGGCTTTGGCTCATGTGGCGCTGTAACTCCATTTCCGCGTACCGCTTGCCGTCTCTCTGCACCTGGTAGAGATGGGGATAGCGATATCGCTCCAGGGTCATGCCGGCGGGGACCGGGGCCTTGACCGGATCCGTCTCCGACTGCCCGACCTGAAGGTCCAGGCGTGTCTTCTCGAAGTTCCATTCCCGAAAGGTGAAGGCGTCGCTGCCGATGGTTTGGTTTAGTTCAACCTCCCGGACCACGGCCGTGTCCGTCTCGGTCCCCGCGCCGGGGTGGAAGCGTAGCCGGCTCTCGCCGCCGATGTGCGGCCCTCCCTCCCGGTCGGAGAAGCACAGCACGTGCCGATCGGCGGAATGCTCGAAATAGAAGTAGACGCCCTCCTCCTCGCACAGGCGGGAGATGAAATGCAGGCTCGTCTCGCCGTACTGCACGCAGTACTCGCGGGGGGCGTAGTCGAAGAAGCACTTGAAGGCGAAGGAATCGCCGGTGAAGTTCTGCTCCTTCAGAATCTGCTCGATGATCTGCGGCACGCTCATGTTCTGGAAAATGCGGTGGTCCGTGACCAGGCCAAGGAACCACAGGCGCGGGACGAGCAGGCAGCGGTAATGAGTGCGGAGATTGGAGGTGTGCAGCTGAACGAAGTGCCGGATGACGCCATGGACATGGCGTATGCCGCCGCTTTTGTCGGCGATGGACAGGCAGGCGGACTGGCCGAGAAGCCCGGCGAAATCGACGGCCGCGGAATCGAGGACCAGTTCGATGTCGAATTCATAGGGCCGGTGGACTTCCTCGGCCCCCGTAAAAGCGTAGACGCGGAAATCCTGATTGGACGGGGACTCGAAGGTGAACCACGAACTGTCTGCTGTCGGATGGGGCATGGATCCTCCCGCTGCTGTGCCTCGAAGGTTATCGTGGCAGTCTGCCAGCATCGGACGGAGAATTACATGCGGGA